>DATCUL010000184.1:0-6698 GCA_036567405.1 Methyloversatilis sp.
GCCTCTGCGACGCCGTGGCATCACGGCGGATGTGCGGAATTTCGCGGATTCCAGCCCGGCTGACCCGGGCAGGAGCGAGCCATGCTCGCGATTCCCTTCGTCAATCCCGCACCTGCCGTCGATCAACGACCGCATCGCGACCATGGGTCGCTCCCACAAAGGCGGAAGCCGCGCATCGCGACATGGGCCACGACACCCTGTGGCAGCGAGCCATGCTCGCGATTCCCTGCGTCAATCCCGCACCTGCCGTCGATCAACGACCGCATCGCGACCATGGGTCGCTCCCACAAAGGCGGAAGCCGCGCCTCGCGACATGGGCCACGACACCCTGTGGGAGCGAGCCATGCTCGCGATTCCCTGCGTCAATCCCGCGCCTGCCGTCGATCAACGACCGCATCGCGACCATGGGTCGCTCCCACGAAAATCGCGCCTCAGCCCCGTCCAGGCGTCATGCTTCCGGCCGGCCGAGCGGCCGGCTGAAACGGCGGACCGGGGCGCCTTCGCTGTCCGGCAACGGCAGGAAGCCCTGTTCTCGCACGAAATCGAGCATGCGCGCATTGGTCGCCAGCACGTCGCACTGCATCGCACTCAGCCCGCGCCGTTCGGCGTCGTCGATCAGCGCCCGCAGCAGGCGCGTACCGAGCCCGCGTCCCTGCCAGGCATCGGCCACCACCAGCGCGAACTCACACCTCTTGCCACCGTCCTGCACGAAGTAGCGTGCCGAAGCCGCCATCGTGTCGCCGTTCGCCACGATGATCAGGTGCGACCGCGTCTTCGGATCCGGCGTGCACACCTGCACGAGTTCATCGCCGCTGAAGCGGGTGTCACCCTTGCCGAAGCGGAAATAGCGCGTGCCGTACGACAGCGCGCCGATGAAGCGGCCAGCCATGTCGACGTCCGCGGGCGCGATCGGCCGCAATTCCAGCGAGGTGCCGTCGGCTGCGGTCCACGTCACGTCCGGGCCGGGCCGGGTGTCGTTCTGCGGGTCGAGGATCATGTCGGATGCGGTTCCGTTCGAAGGTTGGCCGGAATGTGGCGTCGAAGCGACGCGAACGATAGGCGAGCCGGTCGGCGACCGCAACCGGCAGGCCCGGCGACTTCCGCGGTCCGCGGATTCACGGCCCGCCCGACTATCGGTTACGCTGCGCGCGAGCCGTCACCTGCGGCCCTCGCTCCCATGACCGCACCTTCGTCCACCCGCTCCTCCGCCGACTTCACCCGCCCGCGCGTGCTGTCCGTCATTCCGCCGATGACGCAGCTGAACACGCCCTATCCGTCCACCGCCTACCTGACCGGCTTCCTGCGCCGGCACGAGGTCGATGCCCGGCAGGAAGACCTCGCGCTGGCGCTGGTGCTCGATCTGCTGTCACCGGGCGGACTGGCGGCACTGCGTGACGCGGCCGAAGCCATGCCCGAGCGCAAGCGCCCGGCCTGCGTCGCCAGCTTCGTGGCGCAGTTCGAACGCTACGCGGCCACGATGGCACCGACGCTGGCCTTCCTGCAGGGACGCGACCCGACGCTGGCGCACCGCATCGCCAGCCGCGGCTTCCTGCCCGAAGGGCCACGCTTCGAATCGCTCGACGTCTATATAGACCCGGATGGCGGCGATCCGCTGGGCTGGGCCTTCGGTGCGCTGGGCGTGCAGGACCGCGCGCGCCATTTCGCCACGCTGTACCTGAACGACGTGGCCGACGCACTGCGCGAGGTGGCCGACCCACGCTTCGAATTCGTGCGCTATGCCGAATCGCTGGCGCAGAGCCAGCCCACCTTCGACCCGCTGGCCGACGCGCTGGCCGCGCCGCCGACGCTGGTCGACCGCGCACTGCACCGGCTGACGCTGGACGCGCTCGCCCGTCACGCGCCGCAGGTCGTGCTGCTGTCGGTGCCGTTTCCGGGCGCGGTGTACGCCGCCCTGCGCATCGCGCAGACCATCAGGACGCACGACCCGCGCATCGTCACCGTGCTCGGCGGCGGCTTCGTCAATACCGAACTGCGCGAACTGAGTGACGCGCGCGTGTTCGACTGCATCGACTACGTGACGCTGGACGCCGGCGAACGCCCGCTGCTGGCGCTGCTCGACCATCTGGCCGGCAAGCGGTCACAGCAGCGCCTGGTGCGCACCTTCCTGCGCAACGACGACGGCATCGTGCAGTACGTGAACTTCGCCGAGCCGGACATTCCGTTCGAAGAGGTCGGCACGCCGACCTGGGACGGCCTGCCGCTGGACCGCTACCTGTCGCTGCTCGACATGCTCAACCCGATGCACCGGCTGTGGTCGGACGGTCGCTGGAACAAGCTCACCGTCGCGCACGGCTGCTACTGGAAGAAGTGCAGCTTCTGCGACGTGAACCTGGACTACATCTCGCGCTACGACGCCGCCAGTGCCAGCACGCTGGTCGACCGCGTCGAAGCCATCGTCGCCGAGACCGGCCAGACCGGCTTTCACCTGGTCGACGAAGCAGCACCGCCGAAATCGCTGCGCGCCTTCGCCGCCGAACTGAAGCGGCGCAATGTCAGCATTTCCTGGTGGGGCAACATCCGCTTCGAAAAATCGTTCTCGCCCGAGCTGTGCCTGGAGCTGGCCGACAGCGGCTGCATCGCCATCTCCGGCGGACTGGAAGTCGCCAGCGACCGCCTGCTCAAGCTGATGAAGAAGGGCGTGTCGGTCGAGCAGGTCGCGCGCGTGACCAGGGGATTCACCGATGCCGGCATCCTGGTGCACGCCTACCTGATGTACGGCTTCCCGACCCAGACCGTGCAGGACACGGTGGACGCACTCGAGTACGTGCGCCAGCTGTTCGCCGCCGGCTGCATACAGTCCGGCTTCTTCCACCGCTTCGTGTGCACCGTGCATTCGCCGGTCGGCCTCAACCCGGAGGAATACGGCGTACAGCTCATCCCGCTGCCGCCGGTCACCTTCGCCAAGAACGACGTCGGCTTCATCGACCCGGTCGGCACCGACCACGACACCCTGGGCATCGCGCTGAACAAGGCGCTGTACAACTACATGCACGGCATAGGGCTGGACGAGGACGTGCGCAGCTGGTTCACCGACCGCATGCCGAAGGCACGCGTGCCGCGGCATTTCATCGAACGGGCGCTCGGACAGATGTGATCTGTGTCGCCCGCTCGGCTCAATCAATGCAAGGAATCCGCGATGGATCTCGAAGAGCGCTCTCTCGAACTGCTCCAGAAACTGAATGTCGGGATTGTCATTCACGCACCCGACGCACGCGTCGTGTTCAGCAATCGCCGGGCGTCGGAATTGCTGGGCTTTACGGAAGACGAGCTGAAGGGTCGGATTTCGCCGGAGCCGGAGCGCCATTTCGTCGATGAGCACGGGGAAAGGCTCGCCCCGCCCGGATATCCGGCCAGCCGCGTCATTGCCACCGGAATGCCGGTGACGGATCAGGTCATGGGCATCGGCCAACCGGGTGAGCCGGCTATCGTCTGGGTCTGGGTCAATGCCTTTCCGGAGTTCGACGATGCAGGCCGCCTGCGGCAGGTCATCGTGAATTTCCATGACATTTCCCGACGCAAGAGAGCGGAACAGACGCTGCAGGAAAAGGCCACGCAGCTCGAGTTCGTTCTTGGGGGGGCGGAACTGGGCTTCTGGGACTGGAACATCGTGACCGGCGAAGTGACCCGCAACGAGCGATGGGCGACGATGCTCGGTTACAGCCACGACGAAATCCAGCGAACGACGATGCAATGGTCGGATTTCGTGCATCCGGATGACCGGGAAGGGGCATGGGATTCGATCTACGCCGTGCTCGAGGGGCGCTCGCCTGCGCACAAGCTCGAATACCGGATGCTGCATAAGGATGGCGGAATCCGGTGGATTCTCGATCAGGCCAACGTGATGACGCGCGATGCCGATGGCGTGGCGACACGCATGTGCGGCATTCATGCCGACATCACCGACCGCAAGCTGCTTGAGGAAGCACTCACGCGGCAGGCGCAGATCGATTACCTGACCGGCGTATTCAATCGCAGGCACTTCATGGAACGGGCCGAGCTCGAACTGAGCCGCGCCATCCGCTACGGCGGAGACCTTGCGATCCTGATGATGGATATCGACTTCTTCAAGCAGATCAACGACCGCTACGGTCACAAGGTCGGTGACAACGTGCTGAAGAAGCTGGCCGAAGTCTGCTGCGTCACCTTGCGCACGGTCGACATCTTCGGTCGTCTGGGCGGCGAGGAATTCGCCATCCTGCTGCCGCAGACCGACCGCGCGGGTGCTGCCCTGGTCGCCGAGCGGCTGCGGGAGTCCATCGCCCAGGCGAAAGTGCCGCTGGAAGGCGGCCTGCCGGCGACATTCACGGTATCGATCGGCGTCACGTCGATTTCGTCGAAAGACGACAACATCGACGTCCTGCTCAACATCGCTGACGCGGCCCTCTACGACGCCAAGAACTCGGGTCGCAACAAGGTGTGCGTTGCTGCTGGCTAGCGAAGCTCACCGGTAGCCCTGCCAGTCTGTACCGTGACCTCACGAGGGCGTCGCTCTCTCGTACCGCACTCCGCAACTACGAACATCGCTTTGGCACGCAGAGAACGCCAGAGCGCCGCCGGGTCAGGCTTCCGGGAGCCTCCAACCGGCGTTGCACGGTTGCGGGGCCCGCGGGATACGATCCCGGGTCCCTGGCGGATTGCGCCTGGCGTACCTCAGATCGCCGTGCCGAGGCGACGGCGCGCGAGGGCGAGCAGACCCAGACCGGCAATCATCATCGCGTACGTTTCCGGCTCGGGAACCGGTGCCGTGCCCACGACGGCGCTGCCACCGACGGCCGTTCCGAAATAGAAACTCGCCGAGTTGTAGTTTCTGCTGGTGATCGACACCTGACCGGACAGCGCGATGTAATCATCGACCGTGCCGACGTAGTGGATGCCGGAAAAAGTGATCGGACTGGGCAAGGCACCGTTGAAGGCACCGAAGCTCGTGAAGAAGGAGTCGCCGATGTTCAGGCTTCCGTATCGGGACACCTTCTGATCGCCAAGAAATGCCTGACCGGCTGCGTTCAGGAATGAAAACGACGAACTCCCCGAAACGTCATTGCCCTGACCGGCATTCAGCAGCGCCCACACCCACTTCAGACCGGTCACCGTCAGCGTCTGGTCACCCAGAAAATCGATGGTGAGGTCCAGGGTGTCCCCTTCCGCAACATCGACGTCGATGCCGCCGCTGAACGCCGGCGTGCCGGACCAGCCCTGAAACCCTGCCGCCGTCGCCGACTTCGCCGCGTTCAGATCAAGCGTCTGGTTCACGGTGATCACTGCTGCATGGGACGGTGCGGCCACGACGGCGCTGACGAACGCCGCGCATGCCGCCATTCCGGATAACGATTTCATTCGGGAAAACTCCTCAACTGGTCATGGACGGCGGACAAGGCGGATTGATCGGATGGTCAATCAATACCACGACCGCACGCGCACCACTTTCAACGGTAGCGTCCATGCAGGCAATTCGTGTGCCGCCCTGCCTTGTTTACCCTCAACACAATGATTTTATGAGATTAAATTTCCTTCCTCTTTCGGCTGGCGTACTGCCGACAGGCTGAATGTAAATTATCCTGACAATTTGTAGGGTTAATGTCGGCGTCGAGGCGCGTCCCGGCCTGCGGGTGAGCACCATCGCCGATCCGCAGTGATTTCAGATCGGGTGGACTGTCCGGAGGACAGTCGCGGTGGCACACGGACCGGGATTCCGTCCGATGCCGCGGGACAGGGCATGACGCGCGGCTGGTGTGCCGCCACGGCGGAAGCCCGTCCGCCAATCGGTCCGTCGCCGGATAAACTTGGCGCATCCGCTGCACGCCTGACCCACCCGGAACCCTGTCGCACATCGCACGGACTGCCGGTCACCCTGTCACCGAGTCGAGGAAGCCGCAACGAATGACGCCGAACAAGCCACCTCTCCCGCCACCGGCCACGCCGCCGAAACCGCCGCTCGAATGGAAGCCGGCGAATCTGTGGCTGCTGCTGTTCGCGTTGGTCGCGCTGTTCTGGCTGCGCGATCTGTGGGTCGCGTCCACCCAGGTGCAGCCGATTCCGTACAGCGAATTCCTGCAGCACCTGAAGGCCGGCCAGCTCGAGTCGATCTCGGTGGGCAGCCAGTTCATAGAAGGCAAGCTGAAGACCGCCCAGGCGGACGGGCGAACACGCGTCGTCACCACGCGCGTGGCACCGGAGCTGGCGCGCGAACTGGCCGAATACGACGTGCGCTTCGAGGGCGTGGTCGAGAACACGCTGCTGCGCGACCTGCTGTCCTGGGTGGTGCCGGCGCTGCTGCTGCTCGCGGTCTGGAGCTTCATGGCCAGGCGCATGGCGGCCCAGGGCGGGCTGGGCGGCATGCTGTCGGTCGGCAAGAGCCGCGCCCGGCTGCATTCGGAAACCGACATCAAGGTGAGCTTCGAGGACGTGGCCGGCGTGGACGAAGCCAAGGCCGAGCTGCGCGAATCGGTCGATTTCCTGAAAAACCCCAAGTCCTACGGCCGGCTGGGCGCGCACATGCCCAAGGGCATCCTGCTGGTCGGCCCACCGGGCACCGGCAAGACACTGTTGGCGCGTGCGATGGCGGGCGAGGCCGGCGTGCCCTTCTTCAGCATCACCGGTTCCGAATTCGTCGAAATGTTCGTCGGCGTCGGCGCCGCGCGGGTGCGCGACCTGTTCGAGCAGGCGCGCGCGTCGGCGCC
>DATCUL010000185.1:0-7170 GCA_036567405.1 Methyloversatilis sp.
CATCGCCGACGTGCAGGCAGCCGGCGCCGCGGCAAGCGTCGTCGCGAACGACTGCCGGCACGCCGGGGGCACGCTGATCCGCGTGCCCGACACGCGCATCGCGCTCGGCGACATCGCACGCGCCTGGCGCAGCCGCTTCACGCTGCCGCTGATCGGCGTGACTGGCAGCAACGGCAAGACCACGGTCAAGGAAATGATCGCCGCAATACTGCGTGCCCACGCGCTCGCTGTTGGCTGGGACGCCGACGGCGCTGTACTGGCGACGCGCGGCAACCTGAACAACGACATCGGCGTCCCGCTGATGCTGCTGGGTCTGCGCGACACGCACCGCATGGCGGTGATCGAGATGGGCATGAACCACCCGGGCGAGATCGCCTGGCTGGCCGGCATGGCGAAGCCGACCGTCGCGCTGGTCAACAACGCCCAGCGCGAACATCTCGAATTCATGAACAGCGTGGCCGAAGTCGCGCGCGAGAATGGAGACGTGTTTGACACGCTGGACGACAGCGGCATCGCGGTCATCAATGCCGACGACGACTTTGCCGGCTACTGGATCGATCGCAACCGGACCCGTCGCGTGCTGCGCTTCGGGCTGACGCATGCCGCGGAAGTGACGGCGAGCGCCACCCCGGAAGGTCTGGGTTTCCGGCTCGACCTGAATGGCGTGTTCGGCACCGCTCGCATCACGCTGCGCGTGCCCGGCCTGCACAACGCGCGCAACGCACTGTGCGCAGCCACCGCCAGTCTGGCCGCCGGCGCCGACATGGCGGCAGTGGTGTGGGCACTGAGCCGCTTCGAGGGCGTCAAGGGCCGACAGCAGATCCGGGCCGGCGCCGCCGGCAGCACCATCATCGACGACACCTACAACGCCAATCCGGATTCCGTGCGCGCCGCCATCGACGTGCTGGCCCAGGCACGCGGCCGGCGCCTGCTGGTACTGGGCGACATGGGCGAGGTCGGTGACCAGGGGCCCGCCTTCCACCGCGAGGCCGGCCTCTATGCGCGTGAGCGCGGCATCCACGCCCTGCATGCGCTGGGCGATGCCGCAACCCATGCAGTCACCGCCTTCGGTGCCTGCGCGCACCACTACACCGACCACGCCGCAATCGCCGCGGCGCTGCGCCCGTCCCTGGACGCGGACACCACCGTGCTGGTGAAGGGTTCGCGCTTCATGCGCATGGAACGCATCTCCGAAGCACTGCTCGCCACCACAGGACAGGACACCCATGCTTCTTGAACTCGCCCGCTGGCTGGCCGAAGACATCCGCGCCTTCAATGTGTTCGGCTACATCACGCTGCGCGCGGTGCTGGCGATGATGACCTCGCTCGCCATCTGCTGGAGCTTCGGTCCGATGCTCATCCGCAAGCTGACCGAATACAAGATCGGCCAGTCGGTACGCGACGACGGGCCGAAGTCGCATCTGACCAAGGCCGGCACGCCCACCATGGGCGGCGCGCTGATCCTGATTTCGCTCGGCCTGACCACACTTCTGTGGGCCGACCTGTCGAACCGCTACATCTGGGTCGTGCTGGCGGTGACGCTCGGCTTCGGCGCGGTGGGCTGGGTCGATGACTGGCGCAAGGTGGTCGACCGCAATCCCAAGGGCCTGTCGGCACGCGCCAAGTTCTTCTGGTCGTCCATTTTCGCCGCCGGTGCCGCGATCTATCTGGGCCTGACGCCGCAGGTGCCGGCGCAGCTCGACCTGATCGTGCCCTTCTTCAAGTCGGTCGCCTACCCGCTGGGCGCGCTCGGCTTCATGGTGCTGACCTATCTGGTCATCGTCGGCACCAGCCACGCAGTCAATCTGACCGACGGCCTGGACGGTCTGGCGACGATGCCGGCAGTCATGGTCAGCGGCGCGCTGGCGATCTTCGCCTACGTCGCCGGCAACGCCGTGTTCTCGCGCTACCTCGGCGTGCCCTTCATCCCGGGCGCCGGCGAGCTGACCATCTTCTGCGGCGCGCTGTGCGGCGCCGGCCTCGGCTTCCTGTGGTTCAACGCCTACCCGGCCGAAGTGTTCATGGGCGACGTCGGCGCACTCGCGCTCGGCGCCGCGCTCGGCACGGTGGCCGTGGTGGTGCGCCAGGAAATCGTGCTGTTCATCATGGGCGGGCTGTTCGTCGCCGAAACGCTGTCAGTGATGATCCAGGTGCTGTACTTCAAGTGGTCCGGCGGCAAGCGCATCTTCCGCATGGCGCCGCTGCACCACCACTACGAACTGGGCGGGTGGAAGGAAACACAGGTGGTCGTGCGCTTCTGGATCATCACGCTGATGCTGGTGCTGTTCGGTCTGTCGACACTGAAGCTGCGCTAATGACTTTCGCCGGAAAACACGTGCTGGTGCTGGGCCTCGGGGAATCGGGGCTGGCGATGGCGCGCTGGTGCGCCCGCCAAGGCGCGCGTCTGCGCGTCGCCGACAGCCGTGCGACGCCGCCCGGACTGGATGCGCTGGCGCGCGACATCCTCGCAGCGGAACTGCGCTGTGGCGCCTTCGACGACGCCCTGCTCGACCGCATCGACCTGCTGGCGCTTTCACCGGGGCTGGCCCCGCATGAACCGCTGGTCGTGGAGGCTGCACGGCGCGGCATCGAAGTGGTCGGCGAGATCGAACTGTTCGCCCGCGCGCTGCGCGAACTGGGCTGGCGCACGAAAGCGAGGGTGATCGCGATCACAGGCACCAACGGCAAGACCACGACGACCACGCTGGTCGGCGCACTGTGCCGCGCCTGCGGCCTGCGTACGGAGGTGTGCGGCAATATCTCGCCGGCGGCGCTCGACGCGCTGATGTCCGTGCTCGACGACGGCGTCGTACCGGACGCATGGGTTCTGGAACTGTCGAGCTTCCAACTCGAAACCACAACCACGCTCGATGCCGACGCCGCCACCGTGCTGAACGTGACGCAGGACCATCTCGACCGACATCCGGGCGGCATGGACGCCTACGCAGCCGAAAAGGCACGCATCTTCGGCGCACACACGGTACAGGTACTGAATCGGGACGACAGTTACGTCGCGGCCATGAGGCGCAACGGGGCACCGGCCATCACCTTCGGTGACTCACCCCCGACCGGCACCGACTACGGCCTGTCGGACAGTGACGACCGCGTGCTGCTGATGCGCGGCGACCGCGCACTGATCGCGCTCGACGACATGAAGCTGGCCGGCCGCCACAACGCCCACAATGCACTGGCCGCACTCGCACTGTGCGAGGCGGTCGGCCTGTCGCAGGATCGCTGCGTCGCCGCACTGCGCGATTTCTCCGGCCTGCCGCACCGTGTCGAAACGGTGCTCGACATCGGCGACGTGCGCTTCATCGACGACTCGAAGGGCACCAACGTCGGCGCCACGGTGGCCGCAATCGAAGGTCTGGGCCGGCCGCTGTGCATCATTCTCGGCGGCGACGGCAAGGGCCAGGACTTCGCGCCGCTCGGGCCGGTCGCCGCTCGTCACGCACGCTTCTGCGCGCTGATCGGGCGCGACGCCCGCGCCATCGCCACCGTGCTGGAACAGCACGACGTCGCGTTCCGCCTCTGCGAGTCACTCGAAGAAGCGACACAGGTCGCGTTTTCCAAAGCCCGGGCAGGCGACGCGGTGCTGCTGTCGCCGGCCTGCGCCAGCCTGGACATGTTCCGCAACTACGCACACCGCGCCGAAGTATTCATCAACGAAGCCCGGCGCCTCGCTGCACAAGGAGTCACGCAATGAGCAGCATGCGACTGGATGCCAGGCGCGCCCTCGGAAACACGCCGCGCAGTGCCGAACTCGACCCCTGGCTGCTGTGGCCGGCGGTGGCACTGCTGCTGATCGGACTGGTGATGGTCTATTCGGCGTCGATCGCCGTGGCCGACAGCAGCCGCTTCACCGGCAACCAGCAGAACTTCTTCCTGGTCCGCCAGGCCGTGTTCCTCGCAATCGGCGGCGTTGCCGGACTGATGGCGTTCCAGGTGCCGATGCGCACCTGGCAGGCATGGTCGATGTGGCTGTTCCTCGGCGGCATCGTGATGCTGATCCTGGTGATGATTCCCGGCATCGGCACCGTGGTGAACAACTCGCGCCGCTGGATCAACTTCGGCCCGGTCAATCTGCAGCCGTCCGAACTGGTGAAACTGTTCACCGTGCTGTATGCGGCCAGCTACATCGTACGCCGGCTACCCGAGATGCATTCGTTCCGCCGTGCCTTCGTGCCGATGACGGTGGTCATCCTGTTCGTCGGTGCACTGCTGGTGGCAGAGCCGGATTACGGCGCCTTCGTGGTGATCGTGCTGATCGCCTTCGGCATGCTTTTTCTCGGCGGCATCAACGGCAAGCTGTTCTTCTCGCTCGGCGTCGTCGCGCTGGCGGGCTTCGCGCTGATCATCCGCTTCAACGAACTGCGCTGGGGCCGCTTCATCGCCTTCCTCGATCCGTTCAACAACGACCCGCTGGGCAAGGGCTACCAGCTCACGCACTCGCTGATCGCCTTCGGGCGCGGCGAACTGTTCGGCGTGGGGCTCGGCGGAAGCGTGGAAAAGCTGCTCTATCTGCCCGAAGCACACACCGACTTCCTGCTCGCCGTCATCGGCGAGGAACTCGGTCTGGCCGGCGTGGCAGCCGTGATCGGCCTGTTCGCCCTGGTGGTGCACCGCGCCTTCGCCATCGGTCGCCGTGCGCTGCTGATCGAACGCGCCTATGCCGGACTGGTGGCACAGGGCGTCGGCATCTGGTTCGGCGTGCAGGCCTTCATCAACATGGGTGTGAATGTCGGCATCCTGCCGACCAAGGGCCTCACGCTGCCGCTGATGAGCTACGGCGGCTCGGGCATCCTGGTCAATTGCATCGCACTGGCCATCCTGCTGCGCATCGACTGGGAGAACCGTCGATGAGTGGTACCGCGCTCATCATGGCCGGCGGCACCGGCGGCCACATCTATCCCGGCCTCGCGGTGGCCGACGAACTTCGCGCGCGCGGCTGGCGCGTCGTCTGGCTGGGCAACGCCGACGGCATGGAAGCGCGCATCGTGCCGCCGCGCGGCTACGACCTGCAGTCCATCCGCTTCAATGCGCTGCGCGGCAAGGGCTTGGCCCGCAAGCTGATGCTGCCGCTGAACCTGCTGCGCGGCTTCCGGCAGGCGCTGGCGGTGCTCGGTCGCGTGCAGCCGCAGGTAGTGCTGGGTCTCGGCGGCTACGTCACCTTCCCCGGCGGCATGATGGCGGTGCTGCGCGGCATACCGCTGGTGCTGCACGAACAGAACTCCGTGGCCGGACTGGCCAACCGCGTGCTCGCCCGCGTCGCCGACCGCGTGCTGGCCGGCTTTCCGAATGCGCTGGCCGGCGCACACTGGACCGGCAATCCGGTCCGTGCCGACATTGCCGCACTGCCGGAACCGGCAGTGCGCTTCGCCGGACGCAGCGGACCGCTGAAGCTGCTGGTGGTCGGTGGCAGTCTCGGCGCGCAGGCCCTGAACGAGGCGGTACCGCAGGCACTGGCACTGATTCCCGAACCGGAGCGGCCGCAAGTAACGCATCAGGCCGGCGAACGCAACATGCCGGCACTTGAGGCCGCCTACGCGAAGGCCGGCGTCGATGCCACGCTCGCACCCTTCATCGATGACATGGCCGGAGCCTACGCCCGCGCCGACCTCGTGATCTGCCGCGCCGGCGCGCTGACGGTGGCCGAACTGGCCGCCGCCGGAGTCGGTGCCATCCTGGTGCCGTTCCCGCACGCAGTGGACGACCATCAGACCGGCAACGCGCGCTTCCTCGCCGAGACTGGCGGCGCGGTGCTGATGCCACAGGACACGCTGACCCCGGCGTCGCTCGCCGTATTGCTGAATTCGCTGGACCGCACGCGTCTGCTCGATATGGCACAGTGCGCCCGCGCGCAGGCACGCCCCGGCGCAACCGCCGAGGTCGCCGACATCTGCATGGCGCTGGCGCGCAAGAACGGACAGACATGAAACACAAGATCAGCCACATCCACTTCATCGGTATCGGCGGCTCGGGCATGAGCGGCATTGCCGAAGTCCTGCTGAACCAGGGCTATGTCGTCAGCGGTTCGGACCTCGCCGACAACGCGGTCACCCGGCGGCTGGCCGGTCTCGGTGCCCGGGTAGTACAGGGACACGCTGCGGAGAACATCGCCGGCGCCGATGCGGTCGTGACCTCGACCGCGGTGAGCGCCGACAACCCCGAAGTCGTGAGCGCCCGCGAGCGCCACATTCCGGTCGTACCTCGCGCCCAGATGCTGGCCGAACTGATGCGCATCAAGCAGGGCATCGCGGTGGCTGGCACTCACGGCAAGACCACGACCACGTCGCTGATCGCCAGCTGCCTGGCCGAAGGCCGACTCGACCCGACTTTCGTGATCGGCGGCCGCCTCAACTCCGCTGGCGCCAACGCACGCCTGGGTGCCGGCGATTTCCTGGTTGCCGAGGCCGACGAGTCGGACGCCTCCTTCCTGTTCCTGTCGCCAGTGGTGTCGGTGGTCACCAACATCGACGCCGACCACATGGATACCTATGGCCACGACTTCTCGCGGCTGAAGCAGGCCTTCGTCGACTTCCTCAACCGCCTGCCGTTCTACGGCGTGGCCGTACTGTGCATGGATGACGCAAACGTACGCGACATCATTCCGCAGGTGCCGAAGCAGATCATCCGCTACGGTCTCGACCCGGCGGCGCAGGTGCGTGCCGAGAACGTGCGCGCCGAAGGCACGCGCATGCTGTTCGACGCAGTGCGCGTCAACGGGACCACGACGCGCATCCCGGTCGAACTGAACCTGCCCGGTCTGCACAACGTGCGCAACGCGCTGGCCGCCATCGCGGTCGCCAGCGAGGTCGGTGTCGCTGACGCGGACATCGCCCGCGCGCTGTCGGAATTCAAGGGCGTCGGGCGCCGCTTCCAGCGCCACGGCGAGATCGCATTGCCCGGTGGCGGCAGCTTCACGCTGGTCGACGACTACGGTCACCACCCGGTGGAAATGGCTGCGACGCTCGAAGCCGCGCGCGGCGCGTACCCCGGACGCCGGCTGGTACTCGCCTTCCAGCCGCACCGCTACACGCGCACGCGCGACTGCTTCGAGGATTTCGTACGCGTGCTCTCGGGAGCCGACTCGGTCGTGCTGACCGAGGTGTATGCGGCAGGCGAAGCACCCATCGTCGCGGCGGACGGCCGCGCTCTGGCGCGCGCACT
>DATCUL010000186.1:0-6423 GCA_036567405.1 Methyloversatilis sp.
GAAAAGCCCCTGGGACTCCCGCCGTTCATTCAGTTTGTTCAGACAGGTCTGCATCTCCAACGCGCAAGACGCCGCCCGATACTCCACATCCGGCAAATTCATCGGCGCGCCGAAAACGACGAGAACGGAATCCCCCATAAATTTGTCCACCGTTCCACCGTGCGCCAATATAATCTCGATCATTTCAGAAAAATATTCGTTCAGGCATTTGACCACATCTTCGGGATCGTTCTTATCCGGCCGCGGCATGCGGGTGCCGGCGCAGCCGACCTCGTTCGGCCTGCTCGGCATGTTCGAGCGCGCCCGTGCCCTCGGCGGCGAACTGCAGATCGACAGCACGCCGGGCCAGGGCACGACGGTGTGGCTGCGCGTGCCGGATTCGACGCGATGAGCGCCATCCGCGTCGTCATCGTCGATGACCACCTGATGCTGCGCCGTGGCATCGCGCAGATCCTCGGCGAGAACCCGGCCCTCGAAGTCGCCGGCGAGGCGGCCGGCGGGCCAGACCTGATGCGCCTGCTGCGCGGGCACGGCGCCGACGTCGTGCTGCTGGACATCGCGCTCGGCGACCGCGACGGCTTCGACGTGCTCAAGCAGCTGCGCGCCGAATTCCCGCGCGTCGCCGTACTGATGCTATCGACCTACCCGGAATCGCAGTTCGGCGTGCGCGCGCTGAAGAGCGGCGCCGCCGGCTACCTGAACAAGGGCTGTTCGCCCGACCAGCTGTTCGAGGCCATCGCCCGGGTGGCGCGCGGCGGCCTGTTCGTCACGCCCGAACTGGCCGAACGCCTCGCCTTCGGCGTGCGCAGCGACGCCCCCGACAGCCCGCTGGACAGCCTGTCGAACCGCGAAATGCAGGTGCTCAAGCTGCTCGCCGGTGGCCGCACGGTAGGCGATATCGCACGCGAACTGTCTCTGTCGGTCAACACCATCAGCACCTACCGCGCGCGGCTGTTCGAAAAGCTCGACATCAAGAACCCGGTCGAGCTGGTCAGCTTCGCGGCAAGGCACCAGCTGGTGACGCTGTAGCGGGAGCGACCGCCGGATGCACTGCGTCGAGAACGGAGCCCGTTCCCGTCACCGGTGCAACCGGTAATATCGATTCAGGAGAATTGCCATGCAACTGCCCTCGAATCCGCAAGCCCTGCTGATTGATCTCGCCGGCGTGCTGCACGTCGGCGACCAGCTCATTCCCGGTTCGATCGAAGCCTTGTCCGCGCTGCGCGCCGCCGGCCTGAAGCGCGTGTTCCTGACCA
The DNA here is from genome assembly GCA_036567405.1 of Methyloversatilis sp. Lineage (GTDB taxonomy): Bacteria > Pseudomonadota > Gammaproteobacteria > Burkholderiales > Rhodocyclaceae > Methyloversatilis. Next base: position 1,257 of record DATCUL010000186.1, read on the forward strand.
ACACCACGCGCACGCCGCGGCGTGTGCTGGTGGCAAAGATGAACGCGCTCGGCCTGACCATGACCGAAGACGAACTGCTCACCGCGCCGGGCGCGACGCTGAATGTCGTGCGCACGCGCGGGCTGCGTCCGCACTGGATCGTGCATCCCGACCTCGCGGCGGAAGTCGGCCCGAGCGCCGCCGAACCCGACGCGCTGGTGCTCGGCGATGCCGGCCCCTTCATCGACTATGCACAGCTCAACACCGCCTTCCGGCTGATCCAGCGCGGCCTGCCCTTCATCGCGATGGCGCGCAACCGCTATTTCAGGGAGGAAGACGGCCTGTCGCTCGACATGGGCGCCTTCGTCGCGGGCCTCGAATACAGTACGGGCGTCGCCGCCGAAATCACCGGCAAACCCGCCGCCCCCTTCTTCCAGGCCGCGCTCGACGCTGTCGGCGTTGAAGCCGGCGACGCGATCATGGTCGGCGACGACCTGCGCGACGACATCGGCGGCGCCCAGGCGCTGGGCATTGCCGGTGTGCTGGTGCGCACCGGCAAGTATTCACCGGCGGACGAGCACCACCCGGACATCCGCCCCGCCGCCATCGACGACGATTTCGCGGCTTTTGCCGGGCGACTGCTTGGCCGGTGACGCGGTCGCGGCGGCACACGTCGTCGATCACGGCGATGCCCGACAACCAACCGTGTAGTACGCGCACTACAGAACATTCACATCTGTCGTGATACCGGGCCCGGCATCGGCTCCCTAGCATGGGTGCCATGAACCGGCCTGGAGAGCTTCCGATGATGACGCAACGCAAGCGCGGCTTCCGGCTCGGCGTCTATGTGTTCAAGGATGTCGAGATCGTCGACTTCACCGCCCCGCACGGCGTGTTTTCGGTGGCGCGCCGCTTCGACCCCGAACTCGACGTATTCCTGATCGCCGACGCCATGCGGCCGGTGCAGGCGCAGGCCGGCTTCACCGTACTGCCCAACTACAGTTTCGCCGACCAGCCGGCGATGGACGCCTTCCTGATTCCCGGCGGCTACGGCACGCGGCAGGAAACGTGGAATACCCGGCTGCACGATTTCATCGATGCCCTGCCCCGCGGCTGCCTGCTGACCAGCGTGTGCACCGGATCGTGGATCTACGGCCACATGGGCCTGCTCGACGGCATTCCGGCGACCAACCGCAAGGAACCCGACCGGCTCGAAGCGTCGCACCTGGGCAAGGTACCGATCGACCGCCTCGCCGAGATCGCCCCCGCCTGCCGCATCTCGCGCGCCCGGGTGGTGGACGCCGGCCGCATCGTCACCGCCGGCGGCATCGCCTCGGGCATGGAACTCGGCTTTCACCTGCTGCGTCGTGCCGGCTACGACGAAGCCTTCATCCGCGACGTGGCGCGCTGCATGGAATACGGCGCCGCCTACGACACCTACGCGCACGACATCGAGTACGCGCCCAACCCCGTCCCGTGTTTTTCCCAGTAAGCCCCTCCGAGGAGATCGTCCATGAGCACATTCAGGAATCCGTTCGACGCCAGCGTGAAACTCAGCGGCTGTTCGTGCGGGCGTCACCACAGTCAGGCCGAACACGAACAGGCGGAACTGCTGTCGGAAGAGGCGATGCTCGACCGCGTGGTCGAGGGCGCGGTCATGCGCGCACTGTTCCCGCACGATGAAACGCGCCGCAACTTCATCCGCGCCGTCGGAGCCAGCACGGCAATGGCAGCGATCTCGACCTTCCTGCCGCTGGGCACGGTGAAAGACGCCTTCGCCTCGCCCGGCCCGCTGGAGAAGACCAAGCTCAAGGTCGGCTTCATCCCCATCACCTGCGCCACGCCCATCATCATGGCCCACCCGCTGGGCTACTACTCGAAGCAGGGGCTGGACGTGGAGGTCGTGAAAACCGCCGGCTGGGCCGTGATCCGCGACAAGTCGCTGGCGAAGGAATACGACGCCGCGCACATGCTGTCGCCGATGCCGCTGGCGATTTCGGTCGGCGCCGGCTCAAACCCGATTCCCTGGACCATGCCGGCGGTCGAGAACATCAACGGCCAGGCCATCACGCTCGCGGTCAAGCACAAGGACAAGCGCGACCCGAAGACCTGGAAGGGTTTCAAGTTCGCCGTGCCCTTCGACTACTCGATGCACAACTACCTGCTGCGCTACTACCTGGCCGAGCACGGCATCGACCCGGACACCGACGTGCAGATCCGCGCCGTGCCACCGCCGGAAATGGTGGCCAACCTGCGCGCCGGCAACATCGACGGCTTCCTCGCGCCCGACCCGGTGAACCAGCGAGCGGTGTATGACGGCGTGGGCTTCATCCACACGCTGACGCGCGACATCTGGGAAGGCCACCCGTGCTGCGCCTTCGCGGCGAGCAAGGAATTCGTGACGACGATGCCGAACACCTACAAGGCCCTGCTGCGCGCCGTCATCAGCGCCACCGCCACGGCCAGCAACCCGGCCAACCGCAAGCAGATAGCCGAGGCCATCGCTCCGGCCAACTACCTGAACCAGCCGGTCACCGTGGTCGAGCAGGTGCTCACCGGCACCTATGCCGACGGCCTGGGCGGCATCCAGAAGGTACCGGGCCGCATCGGCTTCGAGCCCTTCCCGTGGGAATCCTTCGCCGTGTGGATCCTGACCCAGATGAAGCGCTGGGGCCAGATCAAGGGCGACATCGACTATCAGAAGATCGCCAAGGAGGTGTTCCTCGCCACCGATGCCGCCGCGCTGATGAAGGAAGTCGGCCTGCCGGTGCCGGCCAGCACGACCAAGAAATTCTCGGTGATGAAGAAGGAATTCGATCCGGCCAAGCCGGAGGAATACCTGAACAGCTTCAAGATCCGGAAGGTGGCGGCATGAAGAACCCCTGGCTGGCGCCGCTGCTGTCGGCCCTCTTCTTCGCGCTGTTCGTCGGCGTGTGGTATCTCGCGACCTCGACCACGGCGGCACCCGCCGCCGGGTCGGCGGTCGACCCCGAGTACGCCGCGCTGCTCGGCGCGCAGGCCGCCACCGGCGGGCAGTCGGCCATGCCCGGGCCGGGCGAGGTCGCGACCAAGATCTGGGAGCACGTGCAGGACCCCTTCTACGATCGCGGCACCAACGACAAGGGCCTCGGCATACAGATCGGCTACTCGATCGCCCGCGTGCTCGGCGGCTATCTGCTGGCCGCACTGGTCGCCATCCCGCTCGGCTTCCTGATCGGCATGTCGCCGCTTGTATACAAGGCGCTCGACCCCTTCATCCAGATCCTGAAGCCGATCTCGCCGCTGGCCTGGATGCCGCTCGCGCTCTACACCATCAAGGACTCGGGCATTTCCGCCATTTTCGTCATCTTCATCTGCTCGCTGTGGCCGATGCTGGTGAATACCGCGTTCGGCGTCGCGTCCGTCCGCCGCGAGTGGCTGAACGTGGCCCGCACGCTCGAAGTGAAACCGATCCGCCGCGCCTTCCTGGTGATACTGCCGGCGGCCGCGCCGACCATCCTCACCGGCATGCGCATTTCCATCGGCATCGCGTGGCTGGTCATTGTCGCGGCCGAAATGCTGGTCGGCGGCACCGGCATCGGCTACTTCGTGTGGAACGAGTGGAACAACCTCTCCATCACCAACATCATCACCGCCATCCTGCTGATCGGGCTGGTCGGCATGCTGCTCGACCACCTGCTGGCCTGGGTCGCGCGCGCCATTTCCTGGAGGGAATGAAATGACCCAGCCCTTCCTGAAGATCGAAGGCCTGAAGCGGCAGTTTCCGCAGGCCGGCCATCCGGATCCCGATCCGGTGTTCGAAGACGTGCATTTCAGCATCGAGCGCGGCCAGTTCGTCTGCGTGCTCGGCCACTCCGGCTGCGGCAAGACCACCATCCTGAACATCCTCGCCGGGCTCGACGAGGCCACCGCCGGCCACGTCATCATGGACGGCCGCGAAGTGCGCGGCCCGTCGCTCGACCGCGGCGTGGTGTTCCAGAGCCACGCGCTGATGCCCTGGCTCAGCGCGCTGAAAAACGTCGAATTCGCCGTGCGCAGCCGCCACCCCGAATGGACGCGCGAACAGGTGCGCGCGCACGCGGTGAAATATCTTGAACTGGTGCATCTGGGCCACGCCATCGACAAGAAGCCGGCCGAGTTGTCCGGCGGCATGAAGCAGCGCGTCGGCATCGCGCGCGCGTTTTCGATCGAACCCAAGATGCTGCTGCTCGACGAACCGTTCGGCGCGCTCGACGCGCTCACCCGCGGCAGCATCCAGAGCGAGCTGATCGGCATCGTCGAAGCCACGCAGCAGACCGTTTTCATGATCACCCACGACGTGGACGAAGCCATCCTGCTGGCCGACCGCATCGTGCTGATGACCAACGGCCCGCGCGCCAAGATCGCCGAAATCGTCGTCAACCCGATGCCCCGGCCGCGCGACCGCGAAACCCTGCACCAGCAGCCCGAGTTCTATCCGCTGCGCAACCACCTGGTCGACTTCCTGGTGAAGCGCTCGCGCGCCTTCGCGCCCGGCGCCGACTGGGACCCGAAAAACCCGCCCCTCGTGTACCCCGGCCTCCCCGCCCGCGCGGCCGCCTGACCCACCCTCACACCATCCAAAGGAGAAGCACATGAAACGCGAAGACGTCACCGACCTCATCGTCGAACGCAAGGTTGCCAAAGGCCTGAAGTGGGCCGACATCGCCAGCGCCATCGGCCTCAGCAAGGAATGGGTCACCGCCGGCCTGCTCGGCCAGATGACATTCACCGCCGAACAGGCCGCCCTCATCGGCAAGATGCTCGACCTGCCGGCCGAGGCCGTCACGCAACTGCAGGTCGTGCCCTACAAGGGCTCGCTGCCCACCTCCGTCCCGACCGACCCGCTGATCTACCGCTTCTACGAACTGATCAATGTGTACGGCACCACCTTCAAGGCGCTCATCCACGAAGAATTCGGCGACGGCATCATGAGCGCCATCGACTTCAACATGGACCTGACCCGCGAAGCCGACCCCAAGGGCGACCGCGTCAAGATCACCATGAGCGGCAAGTTCCTGCCTTACAAGACTTACTGAGCGCCCTGCCGCTGGGTCGGGCGGATGCCGGCAAGGCACCATCCGACCACGGATTCACTCGGGCAGCGATCAGGGATGGTGTTTCCTGGCCGCTGCCGGCTTCTCGATATAGCGCAGTTCCACCTGGCGCA
>DATCUL010000187.1:0-15272 GCA_036567405.1 Methyloversatilis sp.
GACCACTGTGATGCATGCCCGGCGTCGCCACCGGGATGAACACCCGCGGCTCGGCATCGAGCTGCAGTGACGGCGGCGCAATGACGACGGTCGGCACGCCGCAGGCGGGCGGGGCGACGCGGTCGTTCAGGCTGCTGATCCACACCAGCGCATCGGCTTCACCGCTTGCCAGCAGGCGGTCGATGCCGTTGTGCAGCGGGTCGAACTGCGGCGTGCCGCTGGCATGGCTGGTGCGCATCGGAAAGCCGGTCTGCCAGGTATGCACGGCGCCCATTGACAGGTCGCCGTCATTGCCGGACAGCGGCAGGCTGTTGCAGCGGGTCGTCGTGTTGAGCTTGCGCACGATGCCGACGATGGCCGACACGTTCAGATCCACCTGCGACAGCTCGAACGCCGGTGCCGCCCAGACGATCACGCTGTATTTCGCGGCACGCAGTGCGTCGGCCAGTTCCTGCCAGCGGGCCAGCGCGATGCCCAGCGGCGCCTCGCCGGCCACCGGCTGCCGCGCCAGCAGCGCATTGAGCAGCGACAGCGCTTCCGGCATGCGTCCGGTGTCGAACCCGAACACATCGGGCGCGCGCCCGTCCGGCGAGCGGCCGGGCGTGGTATCCAGCCCGGCACCGAGATAGACGATGCGACGGCTCGCCGGCTGCAGGTCGAACATCGTTTCCCTGACCCACACGCAGCGCTCGAAGAAGCGCGGCTGCGCGCTGACGGCATCGGTACCGACCAGCACGATCAGATCGGCACGGTTCTTCACTTCGGCCAGCGTGGTGTTGATGCCACCGCCATCCTGCACCACCCGGCTGGCACGCCAGCCGAACTCGTTGTTCATGTGGTCGATGACGCCACCGGCCGCGTCGGCCAGTTCCATCGCGCCACGCGCACCGCCGACGTCGAGCGCCATGCCACCGAACACCGGCTGCGCCGACGCAGCCAGCACCCGTGCCGCCTCGGCGCAGGCCTCATCCAGCGAGACCGGACGTCCATCGATGCGCGGAGAGGCGGCGGGTGACGTCACGCCGAGCCGCGCAAATCCCTGTCGTGCCCGCTCGCAGCCGTTGGCCACCACCGCCAGCGCCGCACCCGCGGTATCCACGTCCAGATCGTCGCAGGCATGGCCGCACAGCGGACACGCCACCTCGGCAACGACGGCCGGAGTCGCTTCATTCATCATGAGTCATCCGTTTCATCAGGTTCGTCGAACGCACAGTGCGCCACGATACAACAAGCAAAAAATACGATGCGGCTGCGCTTTGGGCGGTGCACCGCAGCATCCGGAGCGACACAGGGTGATGAGGTCAATCTGTTACACAAGCGATACAGCGCGATCCGAAAACGACCGGCCTCCGCCGGCAATCAGGCGCCGGAAGCGACCACCGGGGCGGAAATTCAGGCGCCCTTTCCGAATTTGGGATAATCCGTCGCTTTCCAGGACAGACCCCATCGGATGAACGTCAAGCGCGCGACCGCACACGCCCTGCAAGTACGCGCCCCGGCTCGCCTGCACATGGGTTTCATCGATCTCGACGGCAGCCTCGGACGCCGCTTCGGCAGCGTAGGCCTGACGCTGGACGGCCTGTACACCACGGTCCGCGTCCGACCGTCCGATGCGCTGCAGGTCACCGGCCACGATGCCGAACGCGCCCTGCGCTACGCGACCTGCATCAGTACCCGCTTCGATCTGCCGCCGTCGCGCATCGACCTCGTGGAAGCCATTCCACCGCATTCCGGTCTGGGCTCCGGCACACAACTTGCTGTTGCCGTCGGCATGGCCTTGTCGCGGCTGTACGGGCTGGAGCTGGGTTCGCGCGAGGTGGCAGGCCTGCTGGATCGGGGGGCGCGGTCGGGTATCGGCATCGGCAGCTTCGACGGCGGCGGCTTCATCGTCGATGGCGGGCGCGGGGCACTGGACGCACCGCCGCCCATCGTCGCGCAGATGCGCTTTCCGCCGGCCTGGCGCATGGTGCTGATCTTCGATCACGCCTGCAGCGGACTGAATGGCGCAGCCGAGAAGGAAGCCTTCCGCGTGCTGCCGCCCTACGCGACCGGACTGGCCGACCGGCTCAGCCGGCTGGTGCTGATGCGGGCTTTGCCGGCACTGGCGGAACAGGACATCGACATGTTCGGTGCCGCGATCAACGAACTGCAGCACTGCGTCGGTGACTACTTCGCGCCGGCACAGGGCGGCCGCTACACCAGCCGGAGGGTGTGCGAGGTGGCGCACCATCTGACCGGACTGGGCGCAGCCTGCACCGGGCAGAGTTCATGGGGACCGACCGGCTTCGCGCTGGCGGAGTCGGAAGCGGAAGCGCAGCGGATGGTGGCCGCGGTCACCGAACGGTTCGGGCGGCCGGACGGACTGGAACTGAAGATATGCGCGGCGCGCAACGAAGGCGCGCAGTGGACGGTGCCGACGGACTGAGCAGCCGGACAGGAAACACGGTGGGGAGCGGCTGAACGCACCCTGCAAGGACGCAACGAAAGTACGCAGCCCACGGGGCGGAAAGAGTGAGTGAAACCATGGAAAACCCGTACATCCTGCACATGTTCAGCCCCACCAACAACATCAGTCCGTTCGACGTGAACATGGCGTGCGACGCCGGTTTCCAGGTGCTGATGCCCTACTCCGGCGTCGGTCTGGACCAGATCTACGGACTGACCCAGGACACCATTTTTTCGCGCGGCCCGAACGGCGTGAAGCGCACCGGCATCTTCATCGGCGGTCGCGACGTCGGTCTGGCGGCCGACATGCTCGACGCCTGCCGCAATGCGATGGTGCCGCCGTTCGAAGTGTCGGTGTTCGCCGATCCGAGCGGCGCCTTCACCACGGCCGCCGCGCTGGTCGCCTGTGTCGAGCGTCAGCTGCGCAAGGCGCACAACACCGAACTCGAAGGCAAGACCGTGCTGGTGCTGGGCGGCACCGGTCCGGTCGGCACCGCCGCTGCGGTGCTCGCATCGAGCGCAGGCGCCAAGGTGCTGGTCGGCAGCCATTCCAGCGCGATGCGCGCGCGCGTCGCCTCGGAAGTGGTCAATACCCGCTACGGCTCGTCGGTCGAGCCGGTCGAGGCCGGCTCCAGCGAGCAGAAGGAAAACCTGATGCCCCTGGCAAACGTCATCCTGTGCACGGCCAAGGCCGGCATACAGGTGCTGAACAAGGCGCAGCTGATGTCCGCCAGATCGCTGCTGGTGGCGGCCGATGTCAATGCGGTGCCGCCGGCCGGCGTCGAGGGGCTGGGCGTCATGGACGACGGCAAGCCGCTGGAATCCGGCTCCGGCAAGGCCGTGGGCATCGGTGCGCTGGCCATCGGCAACGTCAAGTACCTGTGTCAGCGCGGCCTGTTCCAGCGCATGATCAACGCGGACAAGCCGGTTTATCTCGATTTCCGCGACGCCTTCGCGACGGCGCGGGCCCTCGTGGCCTGAACGGAAACCGACTGGATACGGCGCCGGTGTCACACTGGCTCATCATTTCCGGCAACGCGCATGCACTGGCGCGTTCCTGCGTGCGTGCGGGCGCGACCTGCGACGTGATCGACCCCTACGGCGACTGCGATACCGCAGCGCTGGCGCGGAGGCTGGTCCGTGCGGACACCCGCGACGGCGGCTTCGACGACGACCTGCCGGGACGGATCGCGGCGATGGCAGGGTCGTGGAGCGGCATCGTCACCGGTTCCGGGTTCGAACGCCGGCCCGACCTGCTCGACGCACTGCGCCGTTACGCACCCGTGGTCGGCAACGACGCGCGGACAACGCGACGCTGCAAGAAGCCGGGCGACCTGTCCGACGGGCTGCGGCGCGCAGGCGCCGCGTTCGCGCCGATCGCGATCACCGGACGCGCCGCGGACGGCTGGCTGATGAAACAGGTCGGCGCCTGCGGCGGTCTTCATGTCAGACCGGCTCACGGTGGCGAGCTGATCGGTGCCGGATGGTACGCGCAGCATCGTGTCGCCGGCATACCCGCTTCGGTACTGTTCCTGGCCGATGGCGAAGATGCGTGCATCGTCGGCATCAGCCGCCAGCGGCCGGGCAGCGTGGCCGGGCCGTACGCCTGGTGCGAAGCGGTCAGCGATCTGCCCATGGACGACGCCTGGCGCATGGCGCTGACGCGCGATATCGATGCCATCACCCGCGAATTCGGTCTGCGCGGGTTGAACGGCCTGGACATGGTCCTGGGCGAGACCGGCTACACGCTGCTCGAAATCAATCCGCGGCCGACCGCCACGCTGGCGCTGTACGACGACCGCGTCGAAGGCGGGCTGTTCGCCGCGCACATCGCCGCCAGCAAGGGGCTGTTGGCCGACCTCAGGCTGATGCCCGACCGGACGGTGCGCGGTCTGCGCGTGGTGTGGGCACCGGACGACGTACAGATCGGCCACGGCGTGCACTGGCCCGCCTGGTGCACCGATCTGCCGGCCGGCGGCAGCCGGATCGGACGCGCACAGCCGCTCTGCACCGTGCATGCCGCGGCTGCCGACCCCGACGCAGCGAGCGTGCTGCTGCGGGATCGGGAACGGCAGATGCTGGACATGTTCGGGCTGCGGTCCGGACAGATGATGACAACGACCGTACATTCCTGAGGAGATCCCGGTGAGCCATCCTGCGAACAATGCCCCCCAGGGCCCGGTCCTGACCGGCGCCCAGCCCAGCGTGGGCCGTCATGTACAGGCGCTGGTCGACGGTCTGGTGCGCGACGCCGACGCACTGCGCATCAAGGTCGACACGCTGCCCGGCGGCGGCCGCGTGATCGACGCCGGCATCACGGTGCCGGGCGGCATCGAAGCCGGCCGGCGCATCACCGAAATCTGCATGGGCGGCCTCGGCACCGCGACCTTCAACACGCGCGAAGCGCACTGGCCGCTGATCATCAACGTGCATTCGACGCATCCGGTGATCGCCTGTCTGGCCAGCCAGTACGCCGGCTGGAGCCTGTCGCACGGCGAAGGCAAGGAGGCCTTTCACGCACTGGGTTCCGGCCCCGGACGCGCGCTCGCGGTCAAGGAGCCGCTGTTCGCCGAACTCGGCTACAAGGACGACGCAAAGCACGCGGTGCTGGTGCTCGAGGTCGACCGCACACCGCCGGCCGAAGTGCTGGCCAAGATCCGGCGCGACTGCAATGTCGCCGACGACGGCATCACGCTGATCCTGACACCCACGCGCAGCCTGGCCGGCACCGTGCAGGTGGTGGGCCGCGTGCTCGAAGTCGCGCTGCACAAGGTGCACGCGCTCGATTTCCCGCTGACGCAGATCGTCGACGGCTCGGCCAGCGCACCGGTCGCGCCGCCGGCGCCGGACTTCCTGAACGCGATGGGCCGCACCAACGACGCCATCCTGTTCGGCGGCGTTGCGCAGCTGTATGTGGACAGCGATGACGACGCGGCGGCCGATCTGGCGCAGAAGCTGCCTTCGTCCTCGTCGCGCGACTACGGGCGCCCGTTCGCCGAAGTGTTCAAGGAAGTGAAGTACGACTTCTACAAGATCGATCCGATGCTGTTCGCACCGGCGCGCGTCATCGTCAGCAATCTGCGCACCGGCAGGAGCTTCCGCGCCGGCCAGACGAATCCCGGACTGCTGGCCCGCTCCTTCGGCGAGGGAAACTAGATCTCCATGGGTACAGCGCAGGCCGACATCGCCATCATCACCGACGAGCCGGGCTGGCACGGCGCGCGGCTGCGTGAAGCCTTTGCCGCGCGCGGCCTGATGGCACGCTACGTGAGCCTGGGCGACTGCCATATCGATCTGCTGCGCGGCACCGCCGGCGTGGTCATGCCCGGCTTCGAGCACAAGCTGCCGCAGGCCGTGTTCGTGCGCGGTGTCGCCGGCGGCTCGCTGCAGCAGGTCGTGCTGCGCATGGACTTCCTGCACTACCTCGGCGAACTGGGCATCCCGGTCTACAACCACGCCCGCGCGATCGAAAAGAGCGTGGACAAGGCGATGACCAGCGTGCTGCTGCACCGCGCGGGCATTCCGACACCGCCGACCTGGGTGACCGAGAACGAGAACGAGGCACGTACCGTGCTGATGCGCGAATTCGCAGCCGGCCACGACGTGCTGGTCAAGCCGCTGTTCGGCTCGCAGGGCGAGGGCATCGTGCGCCTGGCCGCAGGCGACGCGCTGCCGGCGGCGGATCAGGTCGGCCAGGTCTGGTACATGCAGCGCTACAGCGCGCGCTCGCGCGACGCGCTCGGCGAGTGGAGCGACTGGCGCGTCATGGTGATCGACGGCAAACCGGTCGCCGGCATGCTGCGCAAGGGCCGGAGCTGGCTCAACAACGTGTCGCAGGGCGGGCGCTGCGAGGCGATTCCGCCGGACGAGGCACTGACCCGGCTGGCAGTCGACGCCGCACGCGCCACCGGCATGGATTACGCCGGCATCGACATCCTGCGCGACGACCACGGCCGGCTGACCGTACTCGAGGTCAACAGCATTCCGGCATGGAAAGGCCTGCAGAGCGTCACCAGTCTGAACATCGCGCAGGCGCTGGCCGACGATCTGCTGCGCCGCTGCGCGCGTGCGGGTGAGATCGCGTGCTGATGATGCCACCGCCCGACGCCGCGACGATCGTGCTGGCCGCCCAGTTGGAACAGGCCTTCCTGCACGCCTGCCGGATCGACGTCGAAGCGCTCAAGCCGGGCAATGTCGGCCTGCACGGAGACGGCCACCGCATGCGGGTCGCCGATTTCCTCGCCAGTGCGCAGGCCGCCGCGGCACCACTGTGCCGGCCGGATGCCACGGTCGGCGAACGCATAGAGGATGCAATGCGGGCGACCTGGCAGGCCGTCGGCTGCAACACCAATCTGGGCATCGTGCTCGGCTGCGCACCGCTCGCCCATGCCGCACTGCACCGGCGCCCCGACGAATCGCTGCACCAGTCGCTGCAGCGCACGCTGGATGCGCTGAGCGTCATCGACGCGTCACGGTGCTATGCGGCAATCCGTCTGGCGCAGCCGGCCGGTCTGGGCAGCAGCGACCAACACGACGTGGCGGACGACGTAAGGGTCAGCCTGCTCGAAGCGATGCGTTCGGCGGCAAAGCGCGACAGCATCGCGGCGCTGTACGCCGATGGCTACACCCTGGTGTTCGATCGCCTGCTGCCGGTGCATGCGGCGGCGCTTCGCTGGCGCAGCGAAGCCTGGGCCGCAACCACAGTGTTCATGTTCTGTCTCGCACTGATTCCCGACACGCACATCGTGCGCAAACATGGTCCGGAAACGGCGCTGTCGGTACGTGACAAAGCGATACAGATGTTTGATCGGCTTGAACAATGCAGCGATCCGGTTATCATGCAAGACGCGCTCAGGACGTGGGATGACGACCTGAAAACCGCCGGAATAAATCCCGGAACAAGCGCCGACCTGACCGTTGTGACGGCCTTTCTGGCCAGCGTGCTCGAACTTGCAGGCGCGCATCGCGAAACCGAAGTTTCTGATCCCGTGTTCCGCATTCCGGAACACGGACTACCACCCGGGGGTTACCCCCTATAACTGCCTTGTAAATGAGGAGATTCAATATGGCGAAGATTAACGGTCTGTGTGTTGGCGAATCCCTGGTTGGTGATGGCAACGAAGTTGCTCACATCGACCTGATCATGGGCCCGCGTGGCAGCGCCGCTGAAAGCGCGTTTGCCAACGCCCTGTGCAACAACAAGGATGGCTTCACGTCCCTGCTGGCCGTTGTGGCTCCGAACCTGCTGTGCAAGCCGGCAACCGTCATGTTCAACAAGGTGACCATCAAGGGCGCCAAGCAGGCCGTCCAGATGTTCGGCCCGGCACAGCGCGGCGTCGCCATGGCCGTCGCCGACAGCGTTGCTGACGGCACGATCCCGGCCGACGAAGCCGACAACCTGTTCATCTGCGTTGGCGTGTTCATCCACTGGATGGCCGAAGACGACGCAAAGATCCAGGATTTCAACTACCGCGCAGTCAAGGAATCGATCGCACGCGCAGTTGCCGGCACCCCGACCGCTGCCGAAGTGGTTGCCAAGAAGGGCTCCGCCACGCACCCGTTCGCCGCGAACTAAGCTTCCGGGTTTCGTTGCGACAGACGCCTCCGGCCGCAGGGTCGGGGGCGTTTTTCATTTGAGCAGCCTCCGCGACGCCGCTGCTCCGGCTTCCGGACATGAGCTGTCCGTGCGTGCCAATGTCCGCTGCAAGGCGATAGACTCGCGATCCGACATTCCGTCTGACACCGAGCCGAGGCCTTCATGATCGATCTGTACACAGCGGCAACCCCCAACGGCCACAAGATATCCATCGCGCTGGAAGAACTGGCTCTGCCCTACACGGTGCATGCGCTGACGCTGTCGGCGCTCCAGCAGAAGGAACCGTGGTTCCTGGCGATCAACCCTAACGGCCGCATCCCGGCCATCATCGACCGCGCGGAAGACGATTTCGCGGTGTTCGAATCGGGTGCCATCCTGATCTATCTCGCGGAGAAGACCGGGCGCCTGATGCCGACCGACATGAAGGGTCGCTCACGCGTGCTGCAGTGGCTGATGTTCCAGATGGGTGGCGTCGGCCCGATGATGGGTCAGGCAAACGTGTTCTTCCGCTACTTCCCCGAAAAGATTCCGCCGGTCATCGACCGCTACCAGGGCGAAGTCAAGCGTTTGCTGCGCGTACTTGACGGCCACCTGAAGGAACACGAATTCCTGGCCGGCGACTATTCGATCGCCGACATCGCCAACTGGGCCTGGGTGCGCACACACCGCTGGTCGGGTGTGCCTGTGGACGACATGCCCAATCTGCAGCGCTGGCTCGATCAGATCGCCGCACGCCCGGCAGCACAACGCGGCGTGCAGATTCCGCCGTCGGACGTCGATCTGGCGAAAGCCAGCGGCGACAAGGCCGACGCCTTCGTCAAGGGCGCCCGGAACATGGTGGAAACCGGCGGCGCCGGCAAGGACTGAACCTCGAAAGCGGACGCGGCGTGGCATCAAGGCCGCGCCACCGCGCTGCTCAACCCGCGGTCTTCACGCCTGACCAGACGACGGGAGACTGCCAGCCGGCGATCCAGTCGAGCAGCCGGTCGGCCGGCATCGGACGCGAGATGCCGTAGCCCTGCCCCAGTTCGCAGCCCAGTTCCAGCAGCCGCGCGCCGAGGGCAACCGATTCGACGCCCTCGGCGATCACGGCGCGGCCGAAAGCACCGGCCAGGCCGATGATGCCCTGCACGATGGCGAGATCTTCGCAATCGTCGAGCATGTCGCGCACGAAGCTGCGGTCTATCTTCAGCGTCTCCGCCGGCAACCGTTTGAGGTAGATGAGCGACGAATAGCCGGTACCGAAATCATCCACGGCGAAGCCGACACCGAGACGGTGGCATTCGGCCATCACCACCGACACTTCGTTGATGTCGTCCATGGCGCTGGTTTCGAGAATCTCGAGTTCCAGCCGATGCGGATCGACCTCGGGCCGGGCTGCCAGCAGCCTTGCAAGCGTACGGGCGAACCTGCCCTGCTGCAGATGACGGGCGCCGACATTGACACTGACCGACATCGCGACACCACGCTGCTGCCATTCGGCGATCTGCGCCAGAGCCGCGCCGATCACCCACTCGTCCAGCGATTCGCTGAGCGCGTGCCCCTCGATCAGGGGCAGGAAGACATCCGGCGCCAGCAGGCCGCGTACAGCGTGGTTCCAGCGGATCAGCGCTTCGACACCGACGACTTCGCCGGTCCTCATGTTGACCTTGGGCTGGTAGTACAAGGCGAACTGCCCGGTCTTCAGCGCATCGGCGATTTCCTGCAGTTGCTCGCTGCGGTTCCTGACCATTTCATGCTGCGCCGGATCGAACAGGTGATAGCGGTTCTTGCCGGCCTGCTTGGCTTCATACATGGCGCGGTCGGCATGCCGGATCAGCTGTTCGGCATCCGCGTCGTCCTGCGGATAGATCGCGACTCCGATGCTGGCCGATACGTGCAGCACATCGCCATCGAGCTGAACCGGCTCGGCGCAGGCATGAAGAATGCGTTCGACCAGAAGGATGCAGTCCTGGTGGCTCGAGATATCCGCCAGTACGGCAACGAATTCATCCCCGCCCATGCGAGCCAGCGTGTCGATGGCCCGCAGGGCGCCTTGCATGCGGCCCGATACCGCAATCAGCAGGTTGTCGCCAGCGTCGTGCCCATAGCGGTCATTCACCGCCTTGAAGCCGTCGAGGTCGAGATAGACGACGGCCAGCGACTGTCCGCTCCGCCTGCATGCCAGCATCGCCTGATGGAGCCGGTCGGACAGCAGCAGCCGGTTCGGCAGATCGGTCAGTGCATCGAAATGGGCGATGTGTTCAAGCTTTTCCTGATGCCGCCGCAGCGGCGTGATATCGGCAAACAGCGCAACATAGCTGTGCGTCGTGCCATCCGAATTGCGGACCGCGTTGACCGTCAGCAGCCCTGCGTAGCTCTCGCCGTCCTTGCGCCGGCTCCACACCTCGCCCTGCCAGTGGCCCTCTATCGCCAGCGCCTCGAGTATTTCGGCACGCAGCTCGGGGCCCTGCCGGCTTGACGCGAACATGTGCGCAGTACGTCCGACCGCCTCGACGCGGCTGAAGCCGGTGATCCGGGTGAACGCTTCGTTCACCTCCAGAACGGTGCCCTCGACATCCGTGATGACGATGCCTTCGTTGGTGTGCGTGAATACGTTGGCCGTCAGCCGCAGCCGGGCCTCGGCACTTTTCTGCGCCGTGATGTCGCGCGCGATCTTCGATGCACCGACGATGTTGCCGCTGCCGTCGCGGATCGGCGAAACGGTCACCGACACATCGATCCTGCGGCCGTCCTTCCGGACGCGGACAGTCTGGTAATGATCGACCTTCTCGCCCGCCATGATCTTGTCGAGGATGAAGGACTCCTCTTTGGCCTTTTCCGGCGGGAAAAGCATCTGCATGGGCCGGCCGATCGCCTCCTTGTCGGAGTAGCCGAAAATCCGGGCAGCACCGTCATTCCAGCTGGTGATCACGCCATCGAGCGTCTTGCTGATGATGGCGTCGTCCGAAGACTGGACGATCGCCCGGAAATGTTCGAGCGCGAAATCCGGATTGTCCGGATGGCTCCGGCAATCATCGAGTTCGCCCCGC
Source organism: Methyloversatilis sp. (assembly GCA_036567405.1). Lineage (GTDB taxonomy): Bacteria > Pseudomonadota > Gammaproteobacteria > Burkholderiales > Rhodocyclaceae > Methyloversatilis. The sequence continues at coordinate 11,074 of DATCUL010000187.1, forward strand.
GCATGCTTCTTCAGCAAGGTCTTCCGGATTCTTGATGCCTGCCCACGAAACATGAAGGGATTTCCGATTTTGGAAGCAGTACAGGTGTCCGGTGGCTTGCAGACATGTCTGCCCGGCTCCCCACGACAAGATTTTTCATCTCCGGCGAGCAGCTCTCGTCACCCTCGATTGTTGACGGAGCAGGCGAGCCCGACTTGAGCAAATCACGACCGTCATCAACCCGGAACGCATTCCCACCGGACGCCTGCGGACCCATGGGTGCTCACCGCCGCCATCGGATTGCCGGCCGGAGGACGAGGGCTGATGGGTGTCGGAATACTTTACAATCCGACGCAAGCCCTTTTCTTGAGGCGCGGCAAGCATCTGATCTTATGTAATAAGACGCCAACGGCACAAAAACTGCTTCCGCGCGCGTGCGACGGCGATCAGCTACCAGCCGACCACATCACGGCCAGAAATGAGATCGACGTCCGGCCGGAGTGCAACACCACGTCCTGATCCGGCAACAAGACTCACGATTTCTGCGGTGCAACAAACTGGGAAAAAAACCATGCGCGGGACGCCAAAAAAAACTGCCGGAACGCTCGGTCTGCTGGTGACCGGCCTGTTCTGGAGCTGTGCAGCCTCGGCCGTCATCCCTGACCCGGGTGAAGCCGATGCGGTCGTCAACACCACCGCCTTCGCGAGCTATCGTCCCGCGGGGTCGACGAGTGACATCCAGAGTTTCGACCAGGACACGTCGGACATGTGGTCGCAACCCATCGGATCCGGCGCCAGCGCCGCAACCGTTTCCGAAACCGATCTGCAAGGGTCTCCGGGGACGAAAACGCTCAGTACCGGCATCGCCTGGGCGCGTGGCGGCGCTGCGGGTGTCACCGCCTCGGTCCGGTCCTTCTCGTCGGCCAACTACCTCAATGGCGGCCATGGCACGACCGAGGTCTCTGCCAGCTGGTGGGACGGCGTCGTGATCACCAGCCCCGGCATCTCGAACGGCACGTCCGGCTACATCAAGGCGAGCCTGCTGCTCGATGGTGCGATCGCCGTGAACACCGACCTGCAGACCGCAAACAATTATTCGAGCGCCTTCGCCACGTTTTCGATCCAGGGAGAAGGCCTGCCCACTTTCTCGGTTGCGCCGGATACGCAAGGACAGTGCAGGAACGGCGCCGGCTACTGCAGCTATGGTTTTGCTGGGTCCCGCAATTTCGGCGGCGGCCCGGCCAACGGGGTGTATGAATTCGGCGCGCTGGATCTGACGATTCCGTTCAAGTTCGGCGAAGTCTTCTATGTCGGATTTTCCCTGTCCGCCAAAGCGACTGCCCAGGCCATATCGTGGAACGAGGATTCGGTCGCCACCTTTGCCGAGGGCCTGGCGTCATTCGCCCACACCGTCAGATGGGGCGGCGTCAGCGGCGTCTACCGTCAGAGCGGTTCGACGGTGAGCAACTATGCGATGGCGTCCGGCAGCGGCGTGGACTATCGGATTGCCGCCGTATCGGCGGTGCCGGCACCGCCGCCGGCAGCATTGATGCTGGCTGGCCTGTTCGTCGTCGGCCTGTACCGGCGCGCCTCGCGCGTGCGCTGACCCGTGCGCTGACCGTTACGCGGCCCGACACCGGATCAATCTCGTTTCGGTAGGGCACCGTGCATGTCCTGACATGCACGGTGCGGCTCCGGTGAGGTAACGCGGAGCGCCGCCCGCCCCCTTACCCCAGAAATAACCCATGACGTCCGGGCGTATCGACCTCCGGTAGTGCGCGAGCATGCGCATTTCCGGTTCAAGCCGGCAGCTGTGCAATGGCCCCGCTGACTGCGGTCCGGCATCGCACGGCGATCCACGAAACAGGCGCCGCAGGCAAGGCAGTGTCCGTCGTGTTGAGCATCCGTTCTGGAGACGGACACTGCGCCGCGCTCACCTCCGCCCTGGCTCCAGGCGAAATCCGTTGGAAGGTCCGGTGTTGAGTCCGCGGCAGCAGAACCTATGCCCGGCTTGCCTCCAATCACGCGAAACGGCGCACCGAATGGCAGAATTCCGGCCGCTTGCGATGGTCTGACACATCCATGACACCCCGGGCAGTGCGGATAGCTGACATTCCGGCAGCCGCGCAACTTTTTCCCGGATTTAACAGAAATGCCCACCCTGTATGAGCGCCGGATAGTATTTTTCAGCCATGGAAACAAGATCACAGGCTCTTCTGGGCAATTTCTTCGATCTGCTGCTCGACGCAGTGTGCACGGTCGATTCAACAGGGCGCTTCGTGTACGCCAGTGCCGCGTGCGAACGGATATTCGGATACACCCCGACGGAAATGGTCGGTCGCCAGATGATCGATCTGGTGCTGCCGGAAGATCGCGCACGCACTTTGCAGGCGGCAGCGGAGATCATGTCGGGCCAGCCGAAGCTGCATTTCGAGAACCGCTATGTGCGCAAGGACGGGCGGATCGTTCATGTCATGTGGACCGCACGCTGGTCGGAGGCCGACCGGCTCCGCATCGCCGTGGCCCGCGACATCACGGAACTCAAGAAGGCCCAGGCCGTTCAGTCGGCGCTTTACGCCATTTCGGAGGCGGCACATGCGGCGGACGACCTCACGGCACTGCTGGAACTCATTCACCAGACCATAAGCGGGCTGCTGCCGGCCGCCAACTTCTTCGTTGCAATGGTCGACGAAGGCAGCGGCGGGCTCAACTTTCCCTACTGTGTCGATGAATGCCCACCCGGCGACATCCCGGCGCGTGACGATCCGGCCGTGCGTGCGCTGTGCATGGAGGTCATCGTCAGCGAACAGCCGCTGCTGCTGCCTCCGGGATCGATCGCTGCGCTGTCCGAACACCTGGCTGCCACCGACGACGGTCCGGTGCCGTGCTGGCTGGGTGTTCCCCTGATGTCGGACAAGGGGACGATTGGCGCCCTCGTGCTGAAAAGCCGTCCGGGCAGCCCGCATTACACCGAGGATGACCGGGACCTGCTGCATTTCGTCTCCACCCAGATCGCGACCGCAGTCGAACGCCTGCAACTGCGCGCCCGGCTGCAGCAGATGGCGCAGTACGACGATCTGACCGGCTTGCCCAATCGCGCACTTCTGCGCGACCGCCTCGACACCGCGCTCGCCGCCGCGCGCCGCGACAAGGGGCGGATCGCCCTGCTTTATCTCGATCTGGACCGCTTCAAGGAAATCAACGACACGCTGGGCCATGCGGCGGGCGACGAGTTGCTGCAGGCCGTGGCGTACCGGATGAAGCACTGCGTGCGCGACGCCGACACGGTCGCGCGCGTCGGCGGCGACGAATTCGTGGTGCTGCTCGCGAACACGCAGCTGCCGGCGCATGCCGAACTCGTGGCCGCGAAAATCCATGAGGCCATCGCCCGTCCGCTGGAAATAGCCGGCTGCACGCTCCGTATCGTGCCCAGCATCGGCATTGCGCTGTATCCGGAGCACGGCGAGGATGCGCCGGAACTGCTGAAGCGGGCGGACGAAGCCATGTACGCCGCCAAGCAGCGTACCGCGGCAACGGCCGCTCAGACCTGAAACTGGCCGATCGAATTGCGCGTCCGGATGACCGCCCTGTTCAGGTCATCGACCGCGACATGGGTCTGTGTGACCACTGCCATGTTCTGGTCCGTCATCGACGACACGCGCTCGACGCTCTGAGCCATGGTCACCATCGCGTTGCGCTGTTCCTCCGACGAGTGGGAAATGTCGTTGACCATGCACAGCGTTCGGCCCATCTGACCCTTTATTTCCTGCAGCGCCTCCTGCACTTCCCGCACCAGCAGCACGCCGTCGGATACCAGACCGGCACCTTCGCGCATGCCGCCGACCGCCATCTGCGTGCGGTCCTGGATGGCGACCACCATGCCGCTGATTTCCTGTGTGGCCTGACCGGTGCGTTCGGCCAGCTTGCGCACCTCGTCGGCCACGACCGCAAAGCCGCGCCCCTGCTCACCGGCCCGCGCCGCCTCGATGGCTGCATTGAGCGCCAGCAGGTTGGTCTGGTCGGCGATGTCGCGGATCACGCCAGTGATGCGCGAAATCTCTTCCGACTGACTGCCCAGCAGTTCGACCTGGGCCGACGCCTGGCTGACCGTTTCCGCGAGCACGAGTATCTTTTCGCTGGCCCGGGCTGACAGCTCCGCACCCCGCTCGGAGACCTCGCTCGCCGTGTCGGCGGCACTGCGCGTGTCGGCCGCCCGCTCG
>DATCUL010000188.1:0-6862 GCA_036567405.1 Methyloversatilis sp.
CACAGTGGTGGGCACGGTGGGTGACGACAGCGCGGCCAGCAAGGCCGGCGTTCTGGCCGGCGACCGCATCACCGCGATAGACGGGAAGACGCTTGCCGACTGGACCGACATGGTCGAGGCGGTGCGCGGGCTGGGCGGCAAGCACGCCGTATTGACCATCGAACGCAGGGGCGGCACGATCGAACTCGGCGTCGATGTCGTGCTGGTCGATGAGGGTGGCCATCAGTTCGGCCGGCTGGGCGTGACACCGCAGACCGATCCCGGGCTGCGCGATCGGCTTTTTGTAACGGCGCGTCACGACACGGTCGACGCGCTCGGTCTTGCCGCCCTCCAGACCTGGGATACCGCGCTGTTCAGTCTGAAGGCATTCGGCCGCATGATCACCGGAGAACTGTCATGGAAAAACCTCAGCGGGCCCGTGACGATAGCCGATTACGCCGGCCAGTCGGCCCGCATGGGAATGTCTCATTACATCAAGTTCATCGCCCTGATCAGCATCAGTTTGGGTGTCCTGAACCTGCTGCCCATCCCGCTGCTAGACGGTGGACACTTGATGTACTATACGGCCGAAGTCATCAAGGGCGGTCCGCTGTCGGAGCGGATCATGGAGATCGGACAGCAGATCGGTCTTGCCATATTGCTGATGCTCATGGCTTTCGCCTTCTACAACGATATCAATCGCCTTTTCGGTTGACTGCCAGCTGAATCCCCAATGCGCAAGTTTCTACTGCCCGCCCTGATTGCGGGAATGCTGTCGGCTCATGCCCAAGCTTTTGAACCCTTCGTGGTTCGGGACATCCGGGTCGAGGGCATCCAGCGTACCGAAGCCGGTACCGTATTCAGCTACCTTCCGGTCCGCGTCGGTGAAAGCTTCACCGAAGAAAAAGCATCGCAGGCCATCAAGGCGCTGTTTGCCACCGGTTTCTTCAAGGACGTCCGCGTCGAGGTCGAAGGCGACGTACTCGTCGTCGTCGTCGATGAACGACCGGCCATCGCGTCGCTCGAATTTGTCGGCCTCAAGGAATTCGACAAGGAACAGGTCAAGAAGGGCATGAAGGACTTCGGTCTGGCCGAATCCCGCATCCTGGACCGCAGCCTGCTGGAGCGCGCCGAACAGGAACTCAAGCGCCAGTACCTGTCGCGCGGCAATTATTCGGTCGAGATCAAGAGCACGGTCACGCCGCTGGAACGCAATCGCGTCGCCGTGACGCTGAATGTCGACGAGGGCGAAGTCGCCAAGATCAAGCAGATCAACATCGTCGGCGCGCAAGCCTTCACCGAGAAGGAACTGCTCAAGCTGATCACGCTGAGCACGCCCGGCTGGCTGACCTGGTACACAAAGAACGACCAGTATTCGCGCCAGAAGCTCAGCGCCGACGTCGAAACCCTGCGCAGCTACTATCTGGACCGCGGTTACCTCGAGTTCAACGTCGATTCGACCCAGGTCTCCATCACGCCGGACAAGCACGACATCTACATCAGCATCGCGATCACCGAAGGCCAGAAGTACACGGTGTCGAACGTGAAGCTCGCCGGCGACCTCCTGCTGCCGGAAGAGGAATTGCGCGATCTGGTCAAGATCAAGACGGGCGACGAGTTTTCCCGCCGCAAGCTGACCGAGACGACCAAGGCGATCAACGACAGGCTGGCCAACGAGGGCTACGCATTCGCGAATGTGAATGCAGTGCCGGAGCCGGACAAGACGAACCAGACCGTGTCGTTCACGTTCTTTGTCGATCCGGGGCGCCGCGTCTATGTCCGACGCATCAATGTGGCCGGCAACACCAAGACGCGGGACGAGGTCGTTCGCCGCGAATTCCGTCAGATGGAAGGCGCCTGGTACGACGGTGACAAGATCACCCGCTCGCGTGCGCGGGTCGATCGCCTGGGCTACTTCGACGGCGCCACCGTCGAGACACCGGCGGTACAGGGCTCCACCGACCAGGTCGACGTGAATGTCACGGTCAAGGAAAAGCCGACCGGCAACCTGATGTTCGGCGCCGGTTTCTCCAGCTCGGAAAGCCTGATCCTGTCGACCTCGATTTCGCAGCAGAACCTGTTCGGCAGCGGCAAGGCACTGACGCTGGCCATGAACAGCGGCAGCATCAACAAGACCTACTCCCTGTCCTATACCGATCCGTACTACACGAAGGACGGCATTTCGCGCGGCTTCGACGTCTATCTGCGCAACGTAGACCCGACCAGTCTGAGCATCGGCAGCTACCGCACCTCGTCGGTCGGCGCCGGCATGCGCTGGGGTTTCCCGATCCGCGAAGACGACCGCATCAACTTCGGCCTGGCGGTCGATCACACCTCGATCGACACCTTTACCGACAGTCCGTTGCGCTTCCAGAATTTCGTCAAGGAATTCGGCGACACCAACACCTCGCTGCTGGGAACCATCGGCTGGGCACGCGACACCCGCGACAGCTTCAACTATCCGACCACCGGATCGGTCAAGCGGGTGAATGCCGAGGTCGCGCTGCCGGGTGGCGACATGCACTTCTACAAGCTGTCGTACCAGCAGCAGGAGTACATTCCGCTGTACGGCGACTTCGTGCTCGCACTCAACGGCGAAGTGGGTTACGGCAAGGGTTACGGCGGCAAGCCGTTGCCCTTCTACAAGAACTTCTTCGCTGGTGGCATCGGTTCGGTACGCGGCTTCCAGACCTCGTCGCTGGGCGAACGCGACCGCGATGCAAACGGCAACATTCTGCTGAGCACCATCGGCGGCAATCGTCGCCTGATCGGAAACGCAGAAATCCTGTTTCCGTTCCCCGGCCAGGGACAGGACAAGTCGCTGCGTCTCGGCACCTTCATCGACGCCGGGCAGGTTTGGACCGAAGCCCAGTCATTGGATCTGAGCCAGTTGCGCTATAGTGCGGGGCTTTCGGTGTCGTGGAGTTCACCGATGGGGCCTCTGAAATTCAGTTTTGCCCAGGCTCTGAACAAGGAACCCATGGATAGACTCCAGCGCTTCCAGTTCCAGTTGGGCAGTGTGTTCTGACCCGGAAACATTCAGGATGAACAGTTCGAGCATGTTCTCACGTTCCGTATTCATCTCATTGATTTCGCTGGTGCTTGCATTCATCGCAACGCCCTCGCGCGCGGAATCCGACGTCAAGATCGGCTTCGTCGATACCGAGCGCATCCTTCGCGAGGCGGCACCGGCGGTCAAGGCGCAGAAAAAGCTCGAGAAGGAATTCGAGAAACGCAGCCAGGAACTGGAAAAGCTTGCCAAGCAGCTGCAGGCAATGCAACAAGGCATGGAAAAGAACTCCGTTACGCTGCCGGACAGCGAGCGGCGAGCGAAGGAACGGGAATTCAACGACCTGACCCGCGACATGCAACGGCGCGAGCGCGAATACCGCGAAGACCTGAACCAGCGGCGCAATGAAGAACTCGCCGGCGTGCTGGACCGCGCCAACAAGGCGATCAAGGTGATCGCCGAGGCAGAGAAATACGACATCATCTTCCAGGAAGTGGTGTATCGCAGTCAGCGCATCGACATCACCGAGAAGGTGCTGAAAGCGCTGGCGGATCCACCACCTGCGAAATAAACGGCATGTCAGCCCGACTTGGCGACCTGGTCGCCCTGCTGGGCGGCGAGTTGCATGGCGATCCTGACCTGCTGATCGAACAGGTCGCATCGCTGGAAACAGCCGGCCCACAGCACATCACCTTCCTGTCCAATCCGAAGCTGCGCAGTGCGCTGGATGCCAGCCCGGCCGGAGCCGTCATCGTCGCACCGGCCGACGGTGAATCGCTGGACCGCCCGCACATCCGTGTCCGCAATCCCTATCTGTACTTTGCCCGCGTCGCGCAAGCGCTGAATCCGGAACGCAAACCACCTGCCGGCATCCAGCCGGGCGCTTCGGTGCATCCGGATGCGCAGGTCGATCCGGACGCTCACGTGGCGCCCGGTGCGGTGGTCGGCGCCCGCGCCCGCATCGGTGCCGGCGTGGTGATCGGCGCCGGTTCGGTAATCGGCGAGGACTGCAGCATCGGTGCCGGCACCACGCTGCATTCACGCGTGTCGGTCTATGCGCGCTGCGTGATCGGAGAACGCTGCATCCTGCATTCCGGCGTCGTGATCGGCGCCGACGGCTTCGGATTCGCACGCGATCAGGATGCCAGCTGGGTCAAGATTCCGCAGATCGGCCGCGTGGTCATCGGCAACGACGTCGAAATCGGCGCCAACACCACAGTGGACCGCGGCGCGCTCGACGACACGGTGATCGGTGATGGCGTCAAGCTGGACAACCTGATCATGATCGCCCACAACGTGCGCGTCGGTGACCACACCGCGATGGCCGCGTGCACCGGTGTGGCCGGCAGCACCCATATCGGGGCGCGCTGCATGATAGGCGGGTCGGTGAACATCATGGGCCACAGCCGGATCGCCGACGATGTCGTGGTATCGGCCGTCACCTTCGTAAGCAAATCCATCCAGGAATCCGGAACCTATACCGGCTCCATCCCATTCATGGAACACCGTGAGTGGACCCGCAACTTTTCCCGGCTGCGCCATCTGGACGCGCTGGCGGACAAAGTCCGCTCGCTCGAACGCCAACTTGCATCCCTGCAAAGCATCAAGGAAGACTGACTTGAAATCCATGGACATCCACGCGGTACTGAAGTCGCTGCCGCACCGTTTCCCGTTTCTGCTGGTTGATCGCGTGCTCGACGTCGTGCCGGGCGAAAGCATCCGCGCGCTGAAGAACGTCACCATCAACGAACCGTTCTTTCCGGGTCATTTCCCGAAGCATCCGGTCATGCCCGGCGTACTCATCATCGAGGCGCTGGCACAGGCGGCCGCCATCCTGTCGTTCGAAACGCTCGGCACCACGCCGGACGAGGATTCGGTCTATTACCTGTGCGGTATCGACAACACCCGCTTCAAGAAGCCGGTGACCGCAGGCGACCAGCTGATCCTCGAAGTCGAGCTGCTGCGCAATGTGCGCGGCATCTGGCGTTACTCGGCACGTGCGCGGGTAGACGGCAAGGTCGTCACCGAAACCGAACTGCTGTGTGCGGTGCGTCCGAGCTGATGGGTGCTGTCATCCACCCGACGGCCATCGTCGATCCGGCGGCCAGACTGGGTGACGGGGTCGAAATCGGCGCCTACAGCGTGATCGGTGCAGATGTCGAGATCGGCGCCGGTACGCGCGTGCATCCGCATGTCGTGATCCAGGGCCATACCCGCATCGGTCGCGACAACGAGATACATCCGTTCTGCTCGATCGGCGGCCCGCCACAGGACAAGAAGTACGCCGGCGAGCCGACACGGCTGGAAATCGGTGACCGCAACACGCTGCGTGAATACGTGACGATGAACTGCGGCACCGTGCAGGACGTCGGCGTGACCCGGGTCGGCGACGACAACTGGGTGATGGCCTATGTGCATGTCGCACACGACTGCCAGGTCGGCAATCACACGATCATGGCCAACAACACCGCGCTGGCGGGTCACGTCCAGGTCGGTGACTGGGCCATCCTTGGCGGTTTCACCGGTGTGCACCAGTTCGTTCGGGTCGGTGCGCACAGCTTCTGCGGCGTGCATTCGAGCGTGCTGCAGGACGTGCCGCCCTTCGTGCTGGCCAATGGCGTACCGGCAGCACCGCACGGCATCAACAGTGAAGGCCTGCGCCGCCGTGGTTACAGTTCCGAAGCCATCATGGCGATCAAGCGGGCGTACAAGTCCCTGTACCGCGAAGGTCTCAGCCTGGACGACGCGAAGGCGGCCATCGCCGAAGCGGCAACCGTCACCCCCGAAGTGGCGCTTCTGTCCGATTTCCTGAGTTCGGGCGGACGCGGCATCATCCGATAATGTCCTCCCGCATCACGGTGGCAATGGTCGCCGGCGAGGCGTCCGGCGACCAGCTGGCTGCCCATCTGATCAAGGCCCTGCGTGAGGCGCGGCCCGACATCGACTTCGTCGGCATCGGCGGCCCGCGCATGGTGTCAGCCGGTTTCAACGCCTGGTGGCCCGCCGAAAAGCTGGCGGTGCGCGGTTACTTCGAAGTGCTGCGTCATTACCGGGAGCTGTCGCGCATCCGCCGGTCGCTGCTGGCCCGGCTGCGGGAGACGCGTCCGGCTGCCTTCATCGGCGTCGATGCGCCCGACTTCAACCTGTGGCTGGAGCGCCGGCTGCGCGATGCCGGCATCGCCGCCATCCACTACGTCAGTCCGTCAATATGGGCATGGCGCGGTGGCCGCATCAAGGGCATCGCGCGCAGCGTGTCGCGCATGCTGTGCCTGTTCCCGTTCGAACCGGCCCTCTACGAGAAGGCAGGGGTGCCGGTGAGTTACGTCGGCCATCCGTTCGCGGATGAAATCCCGGTGCAGCCACAGCGCACCGCCGCACGCGAGCGGCTGGCGCTGCCGCAGGATGCGCGCGTGGTCGCGCTGCTGCCGGGCAGCCGTCAGTCCGAACTGCACTACAACGCAGCGGCCTGGATAGGCGCGGCGCGCGAATTGCACACCCGCCATCCGGAATTGCGTTTCCTGGTGCCGTTGACCACGCGCGAGACTCGCACACAGTTCGAACAGGCGCTGTGGGACTGCGGCGCCAATGATCTGCCGGTATCGATACTGTTTGGCCACGCACGCGATGCGCTGATGGCCTGTGATGCGGCACTGGTCGCCAGCGGTACGGCCACGCTCGAGGCAGCACTGTGTCGCGCGCCCCACGTGATGGCCTACCGCATGCATCCACTGTCCTGGCAGATCATGAAGCGCATGGCCTATCAGCCTTGGGGCAGCCTGCCCAACATCCTCGCCGGACGTTTCGTCGTGCCCGAATTGCTGCAGGGCGACGCGACGCCCACGCGGCTGGCCGACGCGCTCGACGCGCTGCTCG
>DATCUL010000189.1:0-1727 GCA_036567405.1 Methyloversatilis sp.
CCGACAGCAGGCAGGCGCGCGCGTGCTCGCGCATCAGTCGCGCCGGCGCGACATCATCGACCAGACCGAGCTTGCGGGCCCGCTTCGCGTCGAGCGCGCGGCCGGTCAGCATCATGTCGAAAGCCGCCGGCAGGCCGATGCGCTGCGGCAGGCGCAGCATGCCGCCCCAGCCGGGCACGATGCCCAGCATCACCTCCGGCAGCGAAAAGCGGGTGCCGGGCTCGTCCACCGCGACGATGCTGCGGCAGGCGAGCGCCAGTTCGGTGCCACCGCCGACGCAGAAACCGCGCACCAGCGCGCAGGTTGGATAGGCGACACCGGCCAGCCGGTTGAACAGCGTCCAGCCGCGCTCGACCAGCGCATGTGCACCGGCCGCGTCGCTGACCTGACCGAATTCCGCGATGTCGGCGCCAGCAATGAAGCCGCTTGCCTTGCCGGACTGGATGACCAGCCCGCGCGGCGGCGCGGCGTCGAGCATGTCGAGCACCTCGTCCAGTTCACGCATGGCCGACGACGACAGCGTGTTCACGCTTTCGCCGGCACGGTCGAAGCTGAGCCAGGCGATGCCTTCCGCGTCGCGCACGAGGCGCCAGTTGTTGAGTACCGGGCTCATATTGTCTCCACCAGCATCGCGCCGCCCTGTCCGCCGCCGATGCAGATCGACGCAATGCCGCGGCCGCCGCCCCGGCGACGCAGTACGTGCAGCAGATGCAGCACGATGCGCGCGCCACTGGCGCCGACCGGATGGCCGATGGCGATGGCGCCGCCATCGACGTTCAGCCTGCGCTCGTCGAGCGTACCGAGTGCGCCGGGCAGACCCAGTTCGCTGCGGCAGTAGTCATCGCTCTTCCAGGCTTCGATGCAGCCGATGACCTGGGCGGCAAAAGCCTCGTTGATTTCCCAGGCATCGACGTCGTTCAGGCCCAGGCCGTGGCGCTGCAGGATGGGCGTGGCGGCATGCACCGGCCCCAGCCCCATCTGCGCCGGATCGAGACCGGCCCACTGCATATCGACGATGCGTCCGAGCGGCGTCAGGCCATGCCGGTCGACCGCCTCTTTCGACGCCAGCAGCAGCCAGCTCGCGCCATCGGTCACCTGCGAGCTGTTGCCGGCGGTGATGTGGCCGTGCCGGCGGTCGAACACCGGCCGCAGCTTCGCCAGCCGCGGCACCGACGAGTCGAGCCGCACGCCGTCGTCCGCGCAGTACAGCCGCCCGTCGCCATCGGCGATCGGCACGATTTCGCCGAACAGGCCGGCATCGATGGCCGCTGCGGTGCGCTGGTGCGAGCGCATCGCGTGGAAATCCATCTGCGTGCGGCTGATGCCGAAGCGCGCCGCCAGGTTTTCCGCCGTCTGCCCCATGTTGATGCCGATCACCGGATCGGTCAGCCCGCGCAGCAGGCCGATCACCGGCACCAGCATGCCGGGGCGGAACTTCGTCACCAGCCGCGCCCGTTCGCCGAGGCTCTTCGCGGCATACCACTGCGCCAGCCAGCGCACCATGGCATCGGAAAACAGCAGATGTGCGCGCGACAGCGCATCGACGCCGCCGGCCAGTACCAGATCGGCGCGGCCGAGCCGGATGCCGGCCAGACCGGAATCGATGGCCTGCATGCCGCTGGCGCAGTTGCGCATCACCGTCCAGCCCGGCACCCGGTCGCCGCAGCCCATGCGCAGCGCCGCGATGCGGCCGATATTGGCTTCGTCGGCCGACGGCGCGGCGCAGC
>DATCUL010000190.1:0-3715 GCA_036567405.1 Methyloversatilis sp.
GGCCGTGCGTCCGCTCAATTCACGCCTGGACACGCGCCGGCTGCGCGAGGCGTTCGGACTGGTGCTGCCGGACTGGCAGCAGGGCGTCGATCGCATGCTGGCTGAAATCCTTTGAGCGGTTGAACCGCTGACGGCCGAACAAGAACTCACCGATATCAGGAGTACTACCCATGACACGCAAGGGCATCGTTCTGGCCGGAGGCTCGGGCACCCGGCTGCACCCGGTTACCATCGCGGTATCGAAGCAGCTGATGCCGGTCTACGACAAGCCGATGATCTACTACCCGTTGAGCACGCTGATGCTGGCGGGCATACGCGACGTGCTGATCATCTCGACGCCGCAGGACACGCCGCGCTTCGAGACGCTGCTGGGCAACGGTGCGCACTGGGGCATGAACATCGAATACGCGGTGCAGCCCAGCCCGGACGGTCTGGCGCAGGCCTTCCTGATCGGCGAGGACTTCGTCGGTGATTCGAGCTCGGCGCTGGTGCTCGGCGACAACCTGTTCTACGGGCATGAGTTCGCCGACGACCTGAAGGCGGCCAGCGCGCGCACCAGCGGCGCCACCGTGTTCGCCTATCCGGTGACCGATCCGGAGCGCTACGGCGTGGTCGAATTCGACGCGCACGGGCACGCGATCAGTCTGGAAGAGAAGCCGGCCAAACCCCGCAGCCGCTACGCGGTGACCGGTCTGTACTTCTACGACCAGCAGGTTGTCGACATTGCGAAATCGCTCAAGCCGTCGCCGCGTGGCGAACTGGAGATCACCGACCTGAACCGCGTGTATCTGGAACGTGGCGCACTCGACGTGCAGGTGATGGGCCGCGGCCACGCTTGGCTCGACACCGGCACGCACGACTCGCTGATCGATGCCGCCCAGTTCATCCAGACGCTGGAAAAGCGCCAGGGCCTGAAGATTTCCTGCCCGGAGGAAATCGCCTGGCGTCAGGGCTGGATCGACGCCGACCAGCTCAGACGGCTGGCCGCCCCGCTGGCCAAGAGCGGCTACGGGCAGTACCTGCAGCGCATCGTCGACGAGAAGGTGTTCTGAGGACGTGACGATGAAGGTGATCGAAACCGGCATCGCCGGACTGCTGGTGCTCGAACCGAAGGTGTTCGGCGACGCACGCGGCTTCTTCATGGAAAGCTTCAATGCACGCACCTTCCGGGACGTGACCGGGCTGGACGTGGCGTTCGTGCAGGACAACCACTCGCGTTCGCAGCGCGGCGTGCTGCGCGGGCTGCACTATCAGGTGAAGCAGCCGCAGGGCAAGCTGGTGCGCGTGGCGCAGGGCCGGGTGTTCGACGTCGCGGTCGATCTGCGGCGCGGCTCGCCCACGTTCGGGCGCTGGCACGGGGTCGAACTCAGTGGCGAGAACCATCGCCAGTTCTGGGTGCCGCCCGGCTTCGCGCACGGCTTCTACGTGATGAGCGACTCGGCCGACTTTCTGTACAAGACGACCGACTACTACGCGCCGGAGCACGAACGCAGCCTGGCGTGGAACGATCCGACGGTGGGTGTGGTCTGGCCGCTCGATGGCGAGCCGCTGTTGTCGGCCAAGGACCTGGCCGGCAAGCCGCTGGCCCAGTGCGAGGTGTTCGAGGCCTGAAGGCCGGCGGAAAAGGGCGGGTCGGTCTGTTCCGGCAAGAGCGGAGCGGCGGATTCGCTGGATCGGCCCGGGGGCGCGATACGAGCGTGGATCGGCGATTGGCGCCGGTTTGGCGTGGGGAATCGCGAGCATGGCTCGCTCCCACGGGGGCGAGCGCTGCGGTTTTTGTGGGAGCGACCCATGGTCGCGATGCGGGCGTGGATCGGCGATGGGCGCAGATTGGAGGTGCAGGACGGCACGCCCGCCGGCACCACGCAAGGCGACAGTGTGCACGGCCATCATCGGGACGGATGACCGTGCGGCATCGAGCATCCCGGATCAGTTCGGCGGATAGTCGGCGTTGACCAGCGCTTCGCGGAACAGAGCCTCGTCATGCGTCGAGGTGATGCGCACCGTGTGGCTGGCGAGGTCGATGTCGACATTCGCCCCGGCATCGACTTCTGCGACTGCGGTGCGGATGCGGCCGGCGCAATGGCCGCAGGTCATGTCCGGAACTGTGAACTCGATCATCTGAAACCCCTCGCAGCGGAATGGAAACCCCCGATCATGGACTCATATGTGGGGTACGGGTCAAACTCGCAAGTGGCATCGCGCAAAACAGGGCCTGCCGGTTGCGGCAGACCCGGGCCGGTGACGGCGACTGATCGGGACGGAAGGACTGCATATGGGAAAGCCTGAAAACATCGTTTCCGCCGCGGCCGGTCTGCGGCAGACCGAGTTCGGCATCGACGGCATGACCTGTGCGTCGTGCGTCGCGCGGGTCGAGAAGGCGCTGGCACGCGTACCCGGCGTCGTCTCGGCCAGCGTGAATCCTGCCACCGAAAGAGCGAGTGTCAGTGCCGAAGCTGCGGTCGGCATCGAGGCGCTGCAGGTGGCGGTGGTCAAGGCCGGATACGCGCTCAGGCAGCAGGCTGTCCGCCTGAAGATCGAGGGCATGACTTGCGCGTCCTGCGTGGCGCGCGTCGAAAAGGCGCTCGGCCGCGTGCCGGGCGTGCTGTCGGCGACTGTGAACCTGGCGACCGAAACCGCCGAGGTGGTGACCGTGTCGGCCGATGTTGCGGCGCTGCAGGCGGCGGTGGCACGGGCCGGCTACGTCGCGTCGCTGCCGTCTGACACGCCGGCACCTGACGGCGGTCGGGCACTGCCCGCCTGGTGGCCGGTGGCGCTGGCGGTCGCGCTGTCGCTGCCGCTGTCGCTGCCCATGGTCGCGATGCTGTGGGGCGCGCACTGGATGCTGCCGGGCTGGTTGCAGTGGGCGCTGGCGACGCCGGTGCAGTTCTGGCTCGGTGCGCGCTTCTACGTCGCCGGCTGGAAGGCGCTGCGCGCCGGGGCCGGCAATATGGACCTGCTGGTCGCGCTGGGCACCTCGGCGGCTTACGGCCTGAGCGTGTTCCAGTGGCTCGCCGCCGGACCGGGCGCGATGCCGCATCTGTACTTCGAGGCCTCGGCCGTGGTGATCACGCTGGTGCTGCTCGGCAAATGGCTGGAGGCGCGCGCCAAGCGGCAGACCACCGAGGCGATCCGTGCGCTCAACGCGCTGCGCCCGGACACCGCGCGCGTCCGTCGTGACGGGCAGGACATCGAAATGCCGCTGGCGCAGGTGCGCGTCGGCGATGTCGTGGTGATCCGCCCGGGCGAGCGCGTGCCGGTCGATGGCGTGGTCATCGAAGGTGCCAGCCAGGTCGATGAATCGCTGATCACCGGCGAGAGCCTGCCGGTGGCCCGGCATGTCGACGACCCGGTCACCGGCGGCGCGGTCAACGGCGAAGGTCTGCTGCGGGTGCGCACCACGGCGGTCGGCACGGAAACCGTGCTGGCGCGCATTGTGCGGCTGGTGGAGAGCGCCCAGTCGAAGAAGGCACCGATACAGCGCCTGGTCGACCGCGTCAGCGCGATTTTCGTGCCGGTGGTGATCGCCGCTGCCGTGCTCACCTTTGCCGGCTGGATGCTGGCCGACGGCGACTGGCAGAACGCGCTGCTCAACGCGGTCGCCGTGCTGGTGATCGCCTGTCCGTGCGCGCTCGGGCTGGCGACGCCGACCGCCATCATGGTTGGCACCGGGGTCGCGGCGCGGCACGGCATCCTGATCAAGGACGCCGAGGCG
>DATCUL010000191.1:0-1786 GCA_036567405.1 Methyloversatilis sp.
GGATCCATCAGCTCGGGCAGGTGCGGCAGGATCGACAGCGCTTCGGCCTCCGGCACCAGCCAGCGTGCGGTGAGCAGTGTCGTCCCGGTATCGCCGATGACACGCCTCAGTCGCCCGGCGCTGGCGAGATAGATCAGTTCGACCGGGATTGCGGTAGGCAGCAGGCGAGCGCCCATTGCCTCTGCCTCCAGAAAGTCGCTGCGCTCGCGTGGATGGTATTTGACGACGCAGTCCAAGCCCTTTGTTCGCGCGGTTCCTATTTCCTGTCTGAGCAGATTGCGCAATTCTTCGGTTGCGCCTGTGGCCCGGCTGCTCGTCGGCACATGCAGTTCGTCGCAGGCCAGCGCATCCGGGGTCAGCTGGAAATGTTCGATGAACCGTCGGATCCAGCTCAGCGAAAGCAGGTCGGGCATTAGCGAACGGTTCAGTTCCCATCGCGGCTTGGCCAGCAGTTCCGGTCGAACCAGCTCCGGATATAGTGCGAGAAAGGTCTGGACGTGGCGGCTGCTTCCCGCGGCGGCACGGTTTTCCAGCCATGGACCGAAGCACAGCATCCGCTTCAGGTAACGCCGCAACGGTACTGCCCAACTGCCTGACGAATAGGCGGCTCCCCCGTCCTCACCGCAGAAGGTTGCCGCGCCGCGCGCCGTGGCACGTCGGCACAGCAACTGATTGTCCGGACGCAGATCGGTGAAAATGATGACGCGTTCGGGCTGGACGGCATCATCGAGCCGTGCCAGCCACTTTCCGTGCATTCGCTCCCGTGCGAGTTTGGAACCCGAGACCTCGGGCATCACCCTGACCTCGTCAAACAGCCGGTCTGGCGCATTCGTCAGCAGGTTGCTCAGCACCGCCATCTGTTCACGTTCTGTATCAATGACCAGAAGACTCTTGCCCGGGAAACGAGGGTCGCGTGCAATCAGACAGGCCAGTAGCAAGTGGTAGAAAGTTGAGACAACGACCAGATTGGCGAAGCTGCCGGTTTCCGGCTGTGATGCGATCGGTGTTGGCAAGGGAACTCCGAAACAAGTGAATGGGCGAAGCCTGTCGAGGCCATCTGGCTCCGGTGCGCTTCCGGCTTGTTGTTGCAGATGCACTCTGCTGCACCAAAAAATTTCGGCCAATCCTGTTCGGCCTTGATCGGCCGGTATCTCGATCGGGCACGGAGCGAATACAAGGGCAGGTGGCTACATTGTCCATCAGTGTTGCAGTTTGCCGCAGAGCCGCCGCAAAGCGGCATTCGAGGGTCAAGTTGCTGTCGGATCGTGCCGTAGACGTGTACATCGAATCAGATCGGATGCACGCACGTGCGTGTAACGGAGAACATGTCATGGGTGAGCCGGTGAACGCATCTCTTGAAGCCTTGCAACGATTGTCCGCCGAGTTGGAATCAGGCGACATCGTCTTTCCGACCAGCATCGACGTGTCGTTGCGCATTCGACAGGCGCTGGAAAATCCCGATATCAACATCAACGAGGTGGCACGGCTTGTTGGCGCCGAGCCCGTACTCAGTGCGAAGGCCCTGCGTTTGGCCAATTCTGTTGCCTACAATCGAAGCGGCAATGAAATCAGTGACGTACGCACCGCCGTCAATCACGTTGGCACCGAACCGATTCGCATGCTGACGGTGTCGCTCATCGTGCGGCAGATGGTGGACGCGCGGGCCGACGAGCGCCTGCGCGTGCTTACGCACGATCTGTGGCAACACACCATTCACGTCTCGGCGCTGTGTTATGTAATTGCCCGTCGTCTGTCGCGCCTGAACGCCGATACCGCGATGTTCGTC
>DATCUL010000192.1:0-3718 GCA_036567405.1 Methyloversatilis sp.
GCGCAAGCTGCCGGAAGTGTTGCTTGGAAGACGGGGTGCGGCATTGAACGCGCACCGGAAATCAGCAAAGTCAGCAAGACGGTCCGGTGGCGGAGACTGCCTCAAGATTGCGTCTGTCTGTAAACGGCCGGGGCGTCTCCCGGAGGCCTGTTAGACTGAACCAGGACTACCAGGGAGCAAGCCCGTGGCGACATCGGTATCACCGCAGTTGTCGGCAGCGCTCACCGGGATCATCGACACGGCGATTGAACTGACCCGTGCGGATTTCGGCACCCTCCAACTGCTTGGCGCCGATGGCAGGCTCGGAATCGTTGCGCAACGGCATTTCCCGGCGTGGTGGGTGAAATACTGGGAAACGGCGCCCGGCGGATTGGGCGCCTGCGCTGCCGCCCTCGAGCGCCGGGAGCGCGTCGTGGTCGAAGACATCGAGCTGAGCCCGATATTCGCGGGCACCCCGGCGCTCGACACCCTGCGTCGCGCGGGTGTCCGTGCGGTGCAATCCATCCCTCTGCAGGACCAGTCGGGGATGTGCGTCGGGGTGCTTTCCACGTATTACCGGACAAGGTACCAGCCGGATGACAGGACCCTCAAGGTTCTGGATTTTCTGGCCGCGCACACGACCACCCTGATCAAGCATTCGCAGGCCGAGCAACTGCTTCGCGAGAGCGAAGAGCGCTTCCGGATGGCGATGGATGCCGCACAGGAAGGCATCTGGGACTGGAACGTGGTAACCGGCGAGGTGTATTACAGCCCGGGCTACGCCACGATGTTGGGCTACCGTCCGGAGGAACTCCGGCCCGACGTCAGCACCTGGACCGCCCTGATGCATCCGGATGACTTCGCCGCCATCGCCGAAGAGGCGCAAAGGCGCCTGCAGGATCCGGGTTTCTACGCTTTCGAATTCCGCATGCGCCGCAAGGACGGCAGCTTCTGCTGGGTGATAAGCCGGGGCAAGGTGGTTGAACGCAATGCCGAAGGCGTTCCCGTGCGGGCCGTGGGTACCCATGTAGACATCACCGAACTTCGCGAGGCCCGGATGAATGCCGAGGCTGCCAGCATCGCGAAGAGCGCATTCCTGTCGAACATGTCCCACGAGATACGCACCCCGATGAACGCCATCCTGGGCTTCGCCTACCTGCTCAGGCAGAAGGGGGCCAACCTCACCGAAGATCAGAAGGCGCAGCTCGACAAGCTGCATGAATCGTCCGAACACCTGCTCTCGCTCATCAACAACATCCTCGAAATCTCGAAAATCGAGTCCGGCAAGCTGAAGCTCGAGCAGGTCGAGTTCGACAGCATGGAACTGATAGACAAGGTCGTTTCCATGGTGGCGGAACGGGTGCGTGCCAAGCGACTCGCCCTGCGGCTCGGCCCGGACGACATTCCCCTGCGGCTGGTCGGTGACGTGACGCGGCTCAGCCAGATGTTGCTGAACTATCTGGGCAACGCGATCAAGTTCACCGAGCATGGCAGCATCACGTTGCACTGGTCGGTGGTGGAGGAGAGCGCGCAGGACGTGCTGGTACGGTTCGCGGTGGAAGACACTGGCATCGGGGTCAGCGACGAGCAGAAGCGGCGCCTGTTCATGCCCTTCGAGCAGGCCGACAGCAGCACCACGCGCAGGTTTGGCGGCACCGGCCTGGGGCTGGCCATCACTCGCCAGCTTGCCAACATGATGGGTGGGGAGGCCGGCGTGGTCTCGGTACCCGGCCAGGGCAGCACCTTCTGGTTCACGGCCCGGCTCGGCAAGGCGAAGTCGGCTGCCGCAGGCATGCCGCGCGAGCAGGCAGCCTCGTCTGCGCTGGAGCGCCTTCGGCGTGACCACGCCGGCAAGCGTGTGCTGCTGGTGGAAGACAACGAGATCAACCGCGAGGTCATCGGCGTACTGCTCGCGGATACCGGGCTGCTGGGGGACTGCGCCGGAGACGGGCGACAGGCGCTGGAGATGGCCGGGAAACGGCGCTACGACCTGATTCTGATGGACATGCAGATGCCGGTGATGGGCGGCCTGGAGGCCACCGTGGCCATCCGCATGCTCGATGGCTGCGCCGATATCCCCATCATCGCGATGACCGCCAACGCCTTTGCCGAGGACCGGCAGGCCTGCATGGACGCCGGCATGAACGATTACCTCGCCAAACCGTTGATGCCGGAAATGCTCTATCAGTGCCTGAACAAATGGCTCGATACCCAGGGGCATGACGCTCGCGCCTGATTCGGTGCCGGATTCGGCGCGGGTTCCCGCGCGCATCGGTCCCGGGTGGGCGGCACGTGCCGGTTTCTGCCAGGCGGGCCGTCGCACCGGGCCGGGCAACGGTGTCGGGTTGCCGGCGGCGCACGCCCAGGCCCCGGTCCTCGCCAGACGGTGATCGTCTCCGAGTGCATTCCGGGCTTCGGTGCTGCGGCCCGGCGCGCCGCCCGGTGAGCGCTTTCGCGCCGGCGCGGACCTTGCGGCAGCGCAAACATGCGGTCGTGCGGCGCGGCATATCATTGGGATGCCGGTCGGTGGCTGGCGGCTTGCGGCATTTCATGGAGGGTCTGTCATGAACAAGGAAACAGGCAACATCAGTGGCAAGGACGACATCGCCGCGCTCGAAGCCGAGGTGCATAAGGCGGTGGAGCAGGGGCACGACGTCAGGGAAATGGTGCGTCAGCTCGTGCTGAAGCGGATCAGCGCGCACCCGCTCGATGCCGGTGCGTTGCGTCAGGTCGCCGAAGCGGTGGTGCGCGGCGCGCGCAGCGGCATCCGCAAGGAACTGGACCGCTCGGCGGCGCAGACCGGCGCGGTCGGGGCCAGCCTGAAGCAGGCGGTCGACGGACTCGACGTCGCGCTGGCGCAGCTGGCCGAGGCGTCGAAGCTCGCGGTGCAGGAAGCGGCCGGGCACGCGCAGAAATTTTCCGGCGAGGATCTCGCCCGCGCACGGCGCGATCTCGAAAGCCTGGAAGCGCTGTTCGTCGAAACGCTGCAGCACTCGGCTTCGGCCGCGCGCGACGCGGCTGGCGACATCCTGCACGATCTGGCGGAGCACGCACGCACCTGTGGGTCGGCGGTGAGCACGCAGCTGCAGGACACGATGGCGGTGATCACGCATCAGATCGGTGCGGCCGGGCGTGCCCAGGCCGAAGCCGGCCTGCATCTGGCTCAGGCCACGTCGAAGCTGCTGCACCAGATCGCCGACGGCGTGCTGACCGGCCTGGCCGATCACGTCAAACACCGCCACCCGGACGGAAAGAAGGACTGATGCTGCTGCAGGCTCTGACCGCAGTGCGCGATCTCGGGCGCCTGCACGACATCGCGTCCATTCTGGTCCGCTACGGCTTCGGCGACATGGTGCGCCGGATGGGGCTGGCCGACGCGCTGGAGAAGGCCGGGCGGGCGCTGCACAGGGACGGCGCGGAAGAATTCGCCCACCTCGAGCCGCCGGCCCGGGTGCGGCGTGCGCTGGAGGCGCTCGGGCCCACCTTCGTCAAGCTCGGGCAGGTGCTGGCGACCCGCGTCGACCTGTTCGAACCGGAGTGGATCGCCGAATTCGGCAAGCTGCAGGATCACGCGCCGCCGGTGCCGTACGCCGACATCCGCCAGCAGCTGACCGAAGACCTGGGCGGCACGCCGGAGGAGGTGTTCGCCGCGTTCGACCCCGAGCCGCTGGCGGCCGCGTCGATCGCGCAGGTGCATTGCGCGCGGCTGGAAGACGGCACCGACGTGGTGGTCAAGGTC
>DATCUL010000193.1:0-12220 GCA_036567405.1 Methyloversatilis sp.
CGCTGGCGCCGGCGCGCAGGCCGGAGTCGGCGACGCGTGCGACATCGTCGGCGCTGCTCTTCGTCATCGCGGCCAGCTGCTGCATCACCGGGTGCTCGCCGAAGTGCGCGCGCAGCACTTCGTAGTCGGCCTGGCTCGACAGCACGTCCTCGTGCACGTCCATCAGCGCGAACATGCCGGCAGCCAGTGCGTCCTGCTGCGGCGTGCGTCGTTCGTCGAGCACGAAGTCGCGCGCCGTCTGCAGCTTTTCGGCGAAGCGCGACTGCTGGCGGACCAGGTTTGCATAGACCTTGTCGAGCGGCTGCGCCGTATCGAACACGTCCGCCTTGTAGCGCAGGTAGTCGGAAAAACCGTACAGCGCGTCGGCCAGCGCCCGGCGCCGCATCGGCATGTCGAGCAGCCGGGCCAGCAGCATGGCGTAGCCGATGTAGAGCACGCCGCCGCAGGCCTGCAGGCCGAGATGGATCAGCAGTTCGTGCGGCGTCATGTCCGGCCGGGCCATCGAGAAGGCCATCACCAGCACCATGCCGTAACCGAGCGGCAGCGAGAAGCGGCCCCAGGCGGTGACCATGGCTGAGGCGAAGCTGATCAGCAGCACCGCCGCGCCGAGCGCCACCGGGTAGGGGTGGGTCTGCTCGATCAGCGCGGTCACCAGCGGCGCCTGCAGCAGATTGGCCAGCAGCAGCGGTAGCTTGTTGCGGCCGGGCAGCGGCAGATCGGCCACGCTGACCACCAGCGCACCGGCCGACACCGCGATCGCCGCCCGCGCACCCAGAAGCGGATAGGTCAGCAGCGTCAACAGCAGCACGCCCAGGGCGCAGCCCAGTCCGCTGATCGCGTGGTGGCTTCTCAGATGGCGGGACAGCTCGGTGGAAGGCCGGAGCAGTGCGGGGACGTGCATGGATGAACGGACGATGAAGGGCCGGCTGTGGTCGCGCCGCGTATTCTGCCCGCAAACGCGGTCGTCCCGGCGACCTCGGACGGCGAAGGCGCACAGGCCCGATGCGCTGCCCGGTGCGCCGGGCGTCGCATCGGCAACGCCGCCTGGCGGTGCCCTCAGCCGACCAGCGGCGTGGCTTTCTGCGACGACACGAAGATGACGGCGTCGGTCAGCGCCACCACGTCGTGTTCCTCACCGCCCTGTGTATACAGGTAGTCGCCGACACCCAGTTCGACACCGCCTATCGCCACCGATCCGGTCAGCACCAGCACCTCTTCGTGACCGAGATGTGTGTGGCGCGGGAAGCGCGCGCCGCCGGCGAGCCGGACCACCGACGAGCGGCCGCCTTCGTCGTTGGTGCGGAACAGGCTGCGCTCGATGCCGGCGTGATCGGTCGGCGTCCATGTCCTTTCGTTTGCCTTGTTCAGAAGCATGGCGGTTCTCCCCGGTATGCATGTGGAAGGTCGGCAGTCGCGGGTCAAGGCTGCCGCGTGGCCGGAAATCCGGACCCCGGACATTCATTCAAGCAGAACGCGGTCGATAAGGCATGCCCGCTCTGTCCGATGCATGCGGAATGCGTTTGCAGCACGCACCGCACGCTGTGCGTCGAAGAATTTGACACCGGTGAGCGCAGTGCCTGAGTGGGTTCCATGGAATCAATGACTTGCGGTCCGGGTTCGTATCTTGCTTACACGCCCGCAGCGTGTTTTTTCCAGAAGGAATGCAGATGAAATCGATACTTGTCGCCGCTTCGCTCGTGCTGGCCTCGTCCGCCTGGGCAGTCGCTCCGATCACGCCGACCAATGCCAGCGGCACCGGCACGTACACGGTGGATGGTCCGGATCTGGGCATCCTGGTCGATGGCTATGTGGCACCGGAGTTGACCTCTTACACCGTCAGTTCGGTGTCGTGGTTCGGCCAGGAAGGTGCTGCCGGCGCGACCTTCACGCTCGACTTCGGCAAGCTGTACACGCTGACGGACGTACTGCTGGGCGTCGATCACAATGACTTCTACCAGGTGCAGGTGTCGGTCAATGGCACGCAGTGGAATACGCTGTTCACCAACCTGGCATTCGAAGGTCAGTCCTATTTCGGCAGCGAAATCATTTCCAGCGTCGCCGGCAATCCGGAATATCAAGCAACCATCGATTTCCCCGCCACCGTGGCCCGCTACGCGCGCATCTACGCAGTGGCCGGCGATGGCGCCTACTCGGTGTCGGAAATGAGCTTCAGCGGTGTGGCAGCGCCGGTGCCGGAGCCCGAAGCCATAACGCTGATGCTGGCCGGTCTCGGTCTGATCGGCATGGCGGCACGCCGTCGCTGAACGTATTGCGAGGCAGGGTGTGGAAGCCGGCGTCGAGCCGGCTTTTTTTTCGGGTCTGCGCCGCCTGGTCGGCGCCCTGAAGCATGGGAAACCAGTATCGTTACGCGTCCGTCGGCGGCAGCCAGACGGCGTCCGGCGACAGGCCGGATTCAACAATCGACCGGGCGGCGGCATGATGCGCAGGCCCGGTTACCGGAGAAGGTGACATGCGCAAATCATTCCGCAAGGTTCTTGCCGGGCTGGTCACGGCCGGCTGGGCTCTGGCCGCGACAGCGGCGCCACCGCCGGCGGTGGTCGACGCAGTGCAGTCGCCGGCCTTCCTGACCCGGGACAATGTCACGCGGCCGCTGCAGCCGGGTCAGGACCTGCGCAACGGTGACCTGATCACGACCGGCGAAGGGGCCAAGGCCTATCTGAAACTGGCCGAAGGCAGCACGGTCAAGCTCGGCGCCTCGGCAAAGATCAATTTCTATTCCACCGGCACGCGCCCGGACACCTTCTACCGCGGTGCGCTGGATGTGCTGACCGGCGCCTTCCGCTTCACCACCGGCCTGCTGGCCAGGACCCGGCAGCGCGATGTGCGCATCCGGGTCGGCGCGGCGACCGTGGGCATACGCGGAACCGATGTGTGGGGCCGCAGTTCAGCGGACAAGGATCTGGTGTGTCTGATCGAAGGCCATGTGCAGGTGCGGCATCCGGCGCTGGACGATGCGGTCGACATGGCTGACGCGATGACCTTCTTCGTCGCCGACAAGGGCGCGGCGCCGGCGCCGGTGGTGCCGGTCGATCCGGCGCAGCTGAAGGAGTGGGCGAGCGAGACCGACATCCTGCCGGGGGCGGCGGCCATTTCGTCGACCGGGCGCAGTCTGCTGCGGCTGGGCGATGCCGGCAGCGAGGCCGACGCGCTGAACCTTTACGACCGCGCCAGTGCCGCCGGTTATCCGGCGCGCATCAACGTGCTTCCGGGTGACGCAGGCTATGTCTACCAGGTCGTGATCGGCGGTCTGGTCAGCCGGGACGCCGCTCGCAGGATGGCGGACGTGCTGGGCAGGCAGCTTGGGGTGGCCGTCAGCGTGGTCCGCTGACGGCGGGTCCGCGGCGGGGCAATCGGGTATCAGTCCCGCGTGGCGGGAGCTTTCGTGCGGCGCACGGCCAGTGTGCCGGTCACGATCAGACCGGCGAGCATCAGCAGCCAGCTTGACGGTTCCGGCACGGCGGAGACATTCACGTTGTCGATGGCGAACGATTCGTCCTGCCCGGCCTGCCAGCCGGCGCCGCCGGGTGCCCAGGTGATCGTATGCTCGCCGGCAGCCAGATCGCCCAGATTCAGCGCGAAGCGGATGCCCGAGTCGTAGCCCGAACTGCCGTTCCATTCGCCGGCCAGGTTCCGCGCAGAACCGGCGTCGACGAACAGCACGCTGCCGGCCGGCACCGGATCGGACACGGCGGTGCCACCGAAGCCGGGCACATAGCCCCACACGTTGTTGATCGAATGCTCGAGTAAGGTATTGCCGTCCAGCGCCACGCGCAGGAAGTCCGGATTGCAGCAGCCGCCGGAGCGCCCGTCCCAGGAGTCGATGAAGGCGGCATCGAAGGTCAGCGTCACCTTGCTCGCCGCCTGCGCCAGATTCAGCGTCAGCGTGATGGGCTGGTCGACGCCGGACCAGTTCCTCAGCATGCTGTTGCCGAAGCCGTAGTCGGCGTAGCCGCCGCTGCCATTGATGAAACCTGCACCGGTGAATCCGGCCGGAATGCCGGATTCGAAATCGG
The DNA here is from genome assembly GCA_036567405.1 of Methyloversatilis sp. Classification (GTDB taxonomy): domain Bacteria; phylum Pseudomonadota; class Gammaproteobacteria; order Burkholderiales; family Rhodocyclaceae; genus Methyloversatilis. The sequence continues at coordinate 4,035 of DATCUL010000193.1, forward strand.
TCGAGTAGAGCGTCTGTGCCTGCGCCGGTACGATCGACACACACAGCAGGCCAGCCAGCGAAAGCAGTCGTATTCCGTTCATCGTTTTTCCTTTCCGAAATGCGTTGGCTGAACGGCGGAGCAAGAGGCTTGCCATTTCGACAAGTCCATGATTTGAAAAGGGGCGTCGGTTTGCCGGCGCGGGAATGTAAAGCTGTCCGACAGTCCGCAGCCGCATGCCGTGCCCGCATCAACGTGCCGTCGGGAGCACGTCTGGCACTATGATGGCGCGCTCAGTCATACGAGGATCGGACGTTGAACCGCAGCTTGATAGAAGAAAACAGGTCAGTCGCCATGTACTGGGACTTCGAGAACCTGCATGCCAGCCTGGCCGAAGACCGGTTCGGCGAGGGGTATTACAGCAAGCCGGATTCGCGCTTCAAGGTGCAGGAGCCGCTGGTCGACATCCAGGCCATCGTCGAGCTCGGCGCGTCGTTCGGACCGATCGCGATCAACCGAGCCTATTGCAACTGGCAGTACTTCGGTCGTTACCGCGATGTGCTGCTGCAGACCTCGATCGAACTGATACAGCTGTTCCCGCCCGGTGCGTCGGCGAAGAATGGCGCCGACATCAAGCTCTGTCTCGATGCGACCGAGGACATCAGCCGCTTCCGTCATATCGGTTCCATCATCATCGTCGGCGGCGACAGCGACTTCATGCCGGTCGCGCAGAAGATCAAGGCGGCCGGCCGCACATTGGTCGGTGTCGGCACGCGCAAGTCGACCAACCGCCACTGGGCGAAAAGCTGCCATGAATTCCGCTACTACGAGAATCTGGTCGAGGAATCGGCAACGCTGGCGCTGGCCCAGAACGGCGAAGGACTGATCGTTCCGCCGGAGTCGTCGTCAGACCCTGCGTCCGACATGCTGCGGCGAGCGGTGCGTCTGCTGGCCGAAACCAAGGGTGAGGCCTGGGTGAACAAGGCGACCATCCTGCCGATGATCAAGCGCCTGGACCCGACCTTCGACACCAAGGACTACGGCCACGCCAACATGTCCGAAATGCTCAAGGCGCTCGATGCGGTGGTCGAGGTCAGGAAGGGCGAGTCTGACCATGTGGTGCGGTTGAGGTAAGAGGCCGGGAGCCAAGGCCGTGTGGTTGCGGCCAGGGGCAGAAACGACAAGGGCCGCTGATGCGGCCCTTGGTGCGGGAGGCGTCCGGTTCAGGCCGGAATGCGCCGGCGGGCCGTCAGTCCGACCAGTCCCAGACCGGCCAGCAGCAGCGCCCACGCTTCGGGTTCCGGCACAGCCGGTGCGATGCCGTAGGTACCGACAGTGAATCCGTTCCAGTACTCGTTGGTCAGGCTGGTCCAGGTGATCGAACTGACAGCGCCGGTGAAACGGATGACGCCATGCGGTTCGCCGCTGCCGTTGAGCTGGAACTGTCCGTTGCCCAGATCGACCCTGGTCAGCGTGCCGTTGCCCCAGTAGCCCGGGCCATAGCCGACAACCTCGAAATCCTTGTCGAAGCGGTAGCCGTTGCCGTTCAGACTCACGACCGCGAAGAACAGATCCTGCACCGGTGCCGAGAACGTCAGCGTCTTGGCCGTGGCCGAGGACAGCGCGATGATGTCGGTCGTGCCCGGTGCATTGTCGACCAGACTGCTGACATAGGGTGACGACGGATTCCAGTAGTTGTTGCCGCCGGAAGTCTGTATGAAGGCCACTTCACCGCTGTAGCTGACGTCCACCACGGTGCCGCCCAGATCGAGCACGCCGGTGGCCGAACCGCCTGCACCGGCCGTGCCGCTGGTCCAGTCCACCCAGGTCACCGGAGCAGCCAGTGCCTGGCCGGCCAGAATCGCCTGCGACAGCAGGCCCATCAGGACTATCGAACGACGTACGTACATTTCGGATACCTCTTTTTTTGTCTGACCTCCTGCCTGCGCGGCGGAGCGGATTAAATCCCCGGATGTCATAGCAAAGACTGTGCCGATACGTGTCGAGTACTGATTTTCAAGGCCTTTGCCCGAACCGGGTAATGAAGGTGTAAGACAGGCCGACAGTACACCGCCCGTTGCGTAACGGTTTTGCGATGTGGGTATCCGGTATGCGTATCGAGCACGCGTCCTGCACGGAGGGTGGTAGGAACGGGCGTCATCGAACCGTGCAGGCAGCTCGCTGCTGCAATCGCGGCGATCCGCGATTTCTGCGCGTTGCCATGTTCGTCCTGCTTCAGCCGGCAGTGATGCGGACACGGCATGCGCTGATCCGGCGGCTGCCATCCATGTGCGCCCTGGCTCTTCTCCGTGACGGGAAGAACCAGGGCGGACCTTCGTCGCGCTGTTTCAGCCGCAGCTGCCGACCGCGCCGCAGGCGGTGCAGAAGTCGCAGCCGTCCTTGCGGATGACCGACTGGTTGCCGCATTCACCGCACAGCGCGCCCTGCATCAGACGCGGTTCGCTGTTGTCGCGTGGGGCTTCGAGGATGCCCATTTCGCGGGTCGGGTAGCCGTCCTCGTCGAGGATGCCGAGCATGGCGTAGCGGTGGATGATCAGGCGGGCGACGTAGGCCACCGTCGACGGCCAGTTCTGCTGGCGGCGGGTGCCCGGCACGAAGGCCATGAAGTCGCCCAGCGGTTCCGGATAGCTGATGAGCTTGCGCAGCTTCATGCCGATCCAGGCCGGGTCCATCACGCGCATGTCCAGCGCCAGGATGCGGGTCAGGCCGTCCAGCGCCCTCGGGTAGTTGCCGGACAGCCAGACCGAGTACGGGCGGGTTTCGCCGCCGGGCAGCGTGACTTCCTTCAGGCCGAGCACGAAGTCCTCGCCGGTGGCCGGATTGGCGATGTCCACCGTCCAGCTCAGTGTGCCGTCGGTGCCGGTCTTGGGTTCCTGCAGCGCGAACAGGGTGTCGAGCACCGGCGTCGGCGCGGCGCGCTCGATGGCGCCCAGCTTGTCGCAGCGGTAGCGGATGACGTTGGCGAAGGCGGCGACCACGCCCGGCATGCGGCGATGCTCGCCGCTGGGCGGCATCGGCATGTCGAAGCCCTGGTCGCTGGCGGTGCGCGCCAGCACGTCGAGCTTGAGCTTGAGCCAGCCCGGATCGTTGGCGCGCATGTCCATCGACAGCGTCTTGGCGACGGCGCCCAGGCCGCGCGGCTGGTCGGCGCCATTGACCCAGACCTCGAACGGCAGCGTCTGGATGCGGCCGTCCGGACCTTCGCTTTCGGTGTGGCCGACGAACAGGGCGAACTCGCCGCCCGGCGTCTTCAGCATGTAGGTCCAGCTCGGGTTGCCGTCGGTCATGTCCGGCCGGCCGGGCCAGCGCAGGCTGGACAGCACCGGTGCCGGCAGTGCGCCGATCGACAGGCGCTGGTTGGCGCCCGAGATGATTTCGACGTCGTTCGGCTGCTTCTTCTCTTCCGTCTTCGGCGTGTCGACCGACAGCACGCTGCCCAGCACGCTGTTCGGCCGGTAGGTCGCCAGTCCCTTGAGGCCGGACTTCCACGCGGCGAGGTAGAGGTCCTCGAAGTCGGCGTAGGGGTAGTCGGCCGGCACATTCACGGTCTTGGAAATCGAGGTGTCGATGTAGGGCGCGACGGCCGCCACCATGTCCTTGTGCGCGGCGGCGGAGATTTCCAGCGCGGTCACGAACCAGGGTGGCAGCTTGTTCACGTCGCCGCCGAGGTGCCGGTACATGCGCCAGGCGTAGTCCTCGACCGCGTATTCCTTGAAGGTCCCGTCGGCCATGCCCTTCTTGCGCGTGTAGGTCCAGGAGAACGGCGGCTCGATGCCGTTGCTGGCGTTGTCGGCAAAGGCCAGCGAGATGGTGCCGGTCGGCGCGATCGACAGCAGGTGCGAGTTGCGCAGGCCGTTCTTGCGGATCTGCTCCTTGATTTCGGCCGGCAGGCGCGACGCGAAGTTGCCGCCGGACAGGTACATGTCGGCGTTGAACAGCGGGAAACTGCCGCGTTCCTTGGCCAGTTCGACCGAAGCGAGGTAGGCCGCATCGCGCATGACTTCGGAAATGCGCGAGGCCATCAGGCGTGCTTCCTGCGTGTCGTAGCGCTGGCGCAGCATGATCAGCGCGTCGCCCAGGCCGGTGAAGCCGAGGCCGACGCGGCGCTTGGCCATGGCTTCGTCGTGCTGTTGCGGCAGCGGCCAGTGCGTCACTTCGAGCACGTTGTCCAGCATGCGGATGGCCACGGCGCACACCTCGGCGAAGCCGTCGAAGTCGAATTCGGCGGCCTCGCTGAATGGCTTCTTCACGAAGCGGGTCAGGTTGATCGAACCCAGGTCGCAGCAGCCGTAGGGCGGCAGCGGCTGCTCGGCACAGGGGTTGGTCGCCTCGATGCGCTCGCAGTAGTAGAGGTTGTTGTCGCGATTGATGCGGTCCAGGAACAGGATGCCCGGCTCGGCGTGGTCGTAGGTCGAGCGCATGATCTGGTCCCACAGCTCGCGCGCACGCGGCTTGCTGTAGACCCACAGGCCGTCTTCGCGCTGGTAGGCGCCGGCGGCCTTGATGTCGGGTGCCGGCTCGGCCTTGTGCACCAGATCCACCGTGGTGTCGGCTTCGACCGCCTTCATGAAGGTGTCGGTCACGCCGACCGACACGTTGAAGTTGCTCAGGTCGCCCTGGTCCTTGGCGTGGATGAACTGTTCGATGTCCGGATGATCGCAGCGCAGCACGCCCATCTGCGCACCGCGCCGGCTGCCTGCCGATTCGACGGTTTCGCACGAGCGGTCGAATACGCGCATGTAGCTGACCGGGCCGGACGCGCGCGACTGCGTGCCGCGCACGCGCGCACCGACCGGACGGATGCTGGAAAAGTCGTAGCCGACGCCGCCACCGCGACGCATGGTTTCGGCTGCCTGCGCCAGTGCGGTGTAGATGCCGGGGCGCTGGTCCTCGATCTCGGTGATGGAATCGCCGACCGGCTGCACGAAGCAGTTGATCAGGGTGGCGGTCAGGTTGGTGCCGGCAGCCGAGCTGATGCGCCCGGCCGGCACGAAACCGCGTTCCTGCGCGTCGAGGAATTTCGCTTCCCAGTGCGCGCGGCGGTCTTCGTCTTCGGCCTGCGCCAGTGCGCGGGCAACGCGCCGACGCACTTCGGCGACCGTGGTTTCACCGCCCTTGGCGTACTTCTCGACCAGCACCTCTCCCGAGATTTCCTGCTCCGGCAGGCAGGCGATTTTTTCTTCCTCGGTCATCGGAACCAGATCGATCTGTTGCATGGCGGGGTGTCTCCTCTCGTTAATCCGCAGAACTTTACGCTTTGCCACAAGTGCGCAACAGCCTTGACAGAGCCTATTCCGGTCGGTCGCCCGCGTGCCTGCTGGCACTGCGTCGGATGCGTACGGCGGGCCGGGCGATTGCGGTGCACCATGGCACTGGAAGCCACGTCGGTAGCCGAATTCGCCACCACGTCAAAGGTTCGGCGGGCGTTGCGGGCGGCGATTTTTTGCGTGATCCGGGCCGCTGGTCGGCGTCGCTGCGCGCTACCGGGCAAACCGGCGCATGACACAGGTCAAGAAAATGCGGTTTCGTTTTTCCGCCCGGTGACCGTTCGACCGGATCAGTCCGGAACCGGTTCGACGTGCGGCAGGCACACCGCGAACAGGCTGCCCCGACCGACGCGCGAACATACCCGGATGCTGTGTCCGAGCCGTTCCGCCTGCTTGCTGGCCAGCGCGAGGCCCAGCCCCTGGCCTTCGCTGTGGCGGGACTGGCGGTCGTCGAAGCGGCGGTAGGCGATGAAGATCTGCGGAATCAGTTCGTCCGGTATGCCCGGGCCGGTATCCCAGACCTGCAGCTCGATGGTGTGCCGGCGCCGGCGTGCGGCGATCAGCACGCGGCCGGCATCGGTGTAGCGCACGGCGTTCGCCACCAGGTTGTCGAGCATGGACTGCAACATCCTGGCGTCGCTGTCGACCAGGGCGGTCGTCGGCCGAAAGTCGAGCTGCAGGCCCTTTTCGCGGGCCAGTGGTCCGAACTGCGCAATGCAGCTGGCCAGGATGTCGGCCAGCGGCAGCGCCCGGCGCACGACACGGGCTTCCCCGGCTTCCAGACGCGACAGTTCGATCAGGCGCGACAGCTGGCTGCTCATCGCATGTACCGCCGCATCGACGCCGGCGCAGGCTTCGTGCACCGTACCCTGATCCAGTTCCTGTGCTTCGAGGGAACGCAGGTAGCGCGTGTGCAGACCGATCGCGTGTACCGGCTGGCGCAGGTCGTGCGTGACGCCGGCGAGGAACAGATTCTTGGCGCGCATCGCGGCCTGGACCGCATCGCGTTCCCGTCGCAGCGTGTCGGCCAGACGCGCATTCTGGCGGGTCAGCAGCAGTGCGTCGCGCATGCTGGCGTGGGCGCTGCGGCTGAAGGAGATCAGCACGCCCATGTAGAAAAAAATGGTGACGCCGCCGGCGATGTTGATGATGCCGCCGATCAGGGCCGACTTCACGATGAAGGGTCCGAGTGCGCACAGAAGATAGAGGTTGAGCGCGCGTGGCAACGCCGTGGTCGATGTCATCGCGCCGCCGGCCATGCCGGACAGCATGGCGACGCTGAAGAAATCCATGAACGGATCGCGTCCTTCGTAGCCCAGCCAGGGCAGAAGCCCCCAGGCCAGTCCGGTCAGGCCGGCCATGACGACGTGCAGCCATTCCATGCGGTCGAGGTCCTTGCCAACCAGCGCTGCCAGCCGCGGGCGTGCCCAATAGACCGTACCGGCACGCAAGGCCACCAGCACGAATATGGCGGCCAGCCAGAACCACACTGCCGGATGTCCGCCGGCACTGATCAGCACGCTGGCCGCTGTGGTCGACACCGCGATGTTGCCTGCGACGACGGTCGGCGTATGTCCGAACAGCACACCGAGCAGATCGCGCCGCACCGCGTCCCGGTCGTCGTCGGCATTGAGCGGATCTGTGCGTTCGTCGAGCGGAATCGACGTCATTACCATGGTATTTTCCGGCGCATGGAAGCTCGCGAGATTAGCATCGTCGTTGCCGAAGACCACGCGCTGGTGCGCCAGGGGCTCCGTCTCATGCTGTCGCGTGTGCCGCGCCTGCGCTGGCTGGGTGAAACCGGCGATGGCGAGGGGGCGCTGCGGCTGTCTAGCGAACTGTCGCCCGACGTGCTGCTGCTCGACCTCGGGCTGCCCAAGCTGGACGGGCTGGAGGTGATGCAAGCGATCGCCGCCGCCGAACTGCCCACGCGTGTGCTGGTGGTGACCGCGCGTCAGGATGCAGCAGCGGTCGAATCGGCCCTGGCTTTCGGTGCGCACGGCTATATGCTGAAGACCGACGACGCCGATGCGCTGGTCGCCGCGATCCTGACGGTGGGCGATGGCGGCTACCATGTGAGCCCCGAACTGGCGACCCTGTTCGGCGATGCCGGTGACCGCGGTGCCAGCCGTGAAAACCTGACGTCGCGCGAATTCGAGATCGCCACCCGTGTCGGACGCGGTCTGTCGAGCAAGCTGATCGGGCGCGATCTGGGCATTTCCGAACATACTGTGCGCAAGCACCGCGAAAACATCGCCCGCAAGCTCGGACTGCGCAATGCAGCCGAGCTGGTGGCCTGGGCAGTGAGGCAGCGTCTGTCCGAGGTGTGAGCTTGTGCTCACTTTCCGCCGTCTTCCCGCATGTCCTACGCGCTAGTGCGTATTTACCCGTGATGCTGCAGCGCGGTCCAATGCGGCTCCAGTTTCCCGATGAGCAGCCCTTTCCGGGTCAGGCGCGCCTGGCGCGGGTTTGTCGGGGAAGCTCATATTGAATATCGATGGCAAATCGCTCCGGATGCGTGGGTTTTGACCGCTTCCCGGCGTAGACAAGCCTGTCGCATGCCTGCTACATCTGCTTACAATCATGTAGGAAGAATTCTTACAGCGATAACCGTCCGCAGAGACTGAATCACCCGGGAGTGCCCTCATGAAAACATCAAGAAACCGTCGCAGCCCACCGAAACTGCGCAGAATCGCCGCCGCCCTTGGCAGTGCCCCGCAAGCCTGGCTTGCCGGACTTGCGAGTGTGCCGCTGCTGCTGTCGCCGCAGGCGTGGGGTCAGGCGATCCAGGTTGATGGGAGGACGCTGACGACGGTGACGACGGCCGGTTCGGTGACGGACATCCGCACGAGGACGGTTTCGGGGAACACGGGTTTCAACTCGTTCCGGAGCTTCAGCGTGAATGCCGGTCAGACGGCG
>DATCUL010000194.1:0-1520 GCA_036567405.1 Methyloversatilis sp.
GCCGGCCGTCATCGTGCGCAATGTGGACAAGTCGGTGATGGCAGGCCAGCGCATCGGCATCCTCGGCGCCAACGGTCAGGGCAAGTCCACCGTGGTCAAGACCATCGCGCGTGCGCTGGCGCCGATCAGCGGCACCGTCACCGAGGGCAAGGGCCTGTCGATCGGCTACTTCGCGCAGCAGGAACTCGACGTGCTGCGCCCGCAGGACAATCCGCTCGAACACATGACGCGCATGGCGCGCGAAGGGCTGCCGGCCGGGCAGAGCGGCCGCGAACAGGATCTGCGCAACTTCCTCGGCACCTTCAACTTCAGCGGCGACATGGTGAAGCAGGCGGTCGGCACGATGAGCGGCGGCGAAAAGGCGCGCCTGGTGCTGTGCATGCTGGTGTGGCAGCGCCCCAACCTGCTGCTGATGGACGAGCCGACCAACCACCTCGACCTGGCGACCCGCGAGGCGCTCGCGGTGGCGCTCAACGAATTCGAAGGCACGGTGATGCTGGTCAGCCACGATCGTTCGCTGCTGCGCTCCGTGTGTGACGAGTTCTGGCTGGTGTCGCATGGCGGCATCGAACCGTTCGAGGGCGACCTCGACGATTACCAGCGCTACCTGCTCAATGAAGCCAAGCGCGCGCGCGAGGACCTGAAGGAGTCGCTGAAGGCGCCGGCAGCCGTGCCCGTGGTGGTTGCGCCGCCGGTTGCCGCGGTCAGGAAGGCGCCGGTGAACCTGAAGGCGATGAAGCTGGAACTGGGCAAGCTGGAGCAGTCCATACTCGACCAGCAGACGAAGAAGCACGCACTTGAGGCCCGCCTGAGCACGCCGCTGCCGCCGCAGGAGATCGGCGAACTCGGCTCGCAATTGCAGAAGCTGCAGGAGTCGCTCGATGCGAACGAGGAACGCTGGCTGGAGCTGTCGGAGCAGATCGAGGCGGCCGGCGCCTGAGCGCTGGCGCCCGCTTGACTCACATCATGCGTGCCGGATCCGCCGCCTTCTAGAATGCCGCGCATGACCGGTTTGCCCCGCCCATGATGAACGCCCCGGATTCCGTGGCGAATCTTCTCCCGTCCGACGCGCAGAAGGCCCTGCAGTGCTACCACTGCGGGCTGCCCGTCGACGGCGCGGTGCGCTATCGCGTGCGCATCGCCGGCACCGATCAGCCGATGTGTTGTGCCGGCTGTGCCGCCGTGGCCGGGGCGATCAGCGGCGGCGGTCTCGACGAGTTCTACCGCCATCGCGATGCCCTGCCCGAAGCGGCACCCGATGCCGCCGGCGGGCGCGACCTGTCGGTGTACGACCTGCCCGAGGTGCAGACCGACTTCGTGCGCGCCGTGGCGCATGCGCAGTGCGCCGACGCGCGCGAGGCGCTGCTGATCATCGAAGGCATACGCTGTGCCGCCTGTGTATGGCTCAACGAACAGCACGTCGGCCGGCTGCCGGGCGTGCTGACGCTGGACATCAACTACACGACCCGGCGTGCCCGCGTCGTGTGGGACCCGGCGCAGATCCGGCTGTCCGAAATAGA
>DATCUL010000195.1:0-5959 GCA_036567405.1 Methyloversatilis sp.
AGGTGCGCAGCTTGGATTCGCTGGGCTGGTCGTCGGTGGCAGTGACACGCACATCGCCACCCGCCGTCGTGCCACCGGCCAGCGAAGCCACGGTACGGTCGCCGACGATGGATATCGCGATGCCGCCGCCGAGCGACACGCCGCCCGATACTGCAGCCCCGACCGCGTTGGCGTCGGTATCGGTGCTGTTGTGCGCCGCAACCTGAACATCGCCCTTGGCATCCAGTGTGGCGCCGCTGGCCACACGGGCGGCAGCCGACGTGTTGGCCGGCGTCGCCGACATGTCGCCGGACACATTGATGCGGCTGCGGGCGGCATCGGCACGGGCAGCCGACGCATTCGCCGAATCGGTATCGCTGTCGATCTGGTTGCCGGTGGCGCTGCGCGAGGCGAGCTCGCTTGCCTTGTCGACCGAGCCGGTCGTGTTGTCACGCGCATCGCCGTCCGGGCGCGTGCCGACGGAAATGACCGATACCGCGCCGGCGATGCCTGCGGTCATGCCGCCGGCTGCCGCCACCGTGGTCGACGCGACGCTGCGCGAACTGTCGGCAGTGATCGTGATGTCGCCGTCGGCCGTGATGCTGGCGCCCGTCGCGACGGTCGCCGAGGCGCCGCTGCGGATCAGCACCACATCGACCGCAGCACCGACGCCGACACCGCCGAGGCCGACGCCCAGGCCGCCCACCTTGTTGTCAACCGACATGCTGTCGTTGGCACGCAGCGTCACGTCCTGCGCATCGGTGCCGCCGAAGGCGGCGTCGGAATTGATCTTCACGCCGGTGCCGACTTCGGCATCCGTCGTGCCCTTCGCCACCACCACGTTGATGGTGCCGGCTATGCCGGCACCGCCGGCTGCGGCCGCCGTGGCGGCATAGACATCCTGACTGAACGACGAATCGGCGTTGATGTAGGTCGCACCGTCCGCGTCGAGACGGCTGTTGCCGGTCACGCTGGCCAGCGTGTTCTGTTCGATCACGGTCACCGCGGCGGTGATGCCGACACCGGCCACACCGCTGACCGCCAGCGCGCCGGCATCGATATTCACCGTCGACGATTCGGTCGCCTCGACCTTGATGCCGCCTCTGGATTCAATGTCGGCGTTCTTCACCAGCGCCTGTGTCGTGCCGTCGACCAGCAGCACACCTATGGTGCCTGCCAGACCGGCGTAGGTACCGCCGCCCACGGCAACAATGGCCTGCTCGAACCGGCTGCTGGCGCCGGCATCGATGGTGACCGCCTTCTTCGCCTTGATGGTCGCGTCTTCGGCACGGGCTGTCGTGGTGTGCGTCACCACCGCCGTGTCCGCCGCACCGCCGATGCCCGCATCGCCACCGACCGCCGCACCGCCGGTGCCCGAACCGATCTGGTCATGGTGGTAAGCCGCCACGCGCGCTTCCTGTTCACCGCTGCCCAAAGAGGCATTCAGCGTCGCGTGATCGGTCACTTCGGCGGTCGTGCTGCCACCCAGCATCGCGATGCCGACCGTCGCGGCAACGGCGGCATTGCCGCCGCCGGCCGCACTCAGCGCGAAATTCTCGACCAGTGCGGTCGACGACGCCACCACGGACACGCCCCGCACGCTGTCCTTCAGCTGACGGCCGGACAGCGGCTGCTGCGACGGCAGCTTGTTCGGGTCATATGCGGTCAGCGCACCATTGTCCACCAGCGCGGCCAGACCGTTGCCAAGCGCCGTCACCGTGGTGCCGGTGCCGGTCACCTGAGCGTGCGTGGTCGAGGTGATGTCGTTGAACGCGATGCCGCCGGCACCGCCGAAAGTACCGCCGAACGCGACGCTGCCGGCGCGCGACTTGATCAGGTCGTCCGCCTGCGCGGTGATCAGCGCATTGCCCCCGGCCTGCACCGAAGCGCCGTCGGCGATGCGCGCGGTCGTGTCGCCACCGGCCGTATTCACCGCGATCGAACCGGCGAAGCCGGCGGTACCGGCGCCCGAACCGGCGATCGCCCACACGTCCAGCGTGCCGCTGCGCTCGGCGTCGACGATCAGGTTGCCGGCGTTCACACTGCCGCCGCTGAGTTCGGCCTTCACCCCGCCGCCGATGTTGTTGTACGAGCCTGCTGCGCCGACTGCAGCCGTCCCGGCGCCGCTGGCGGCACCGGTGATGGACAGGATTTCGGAGGTATCGGTGGCACGGATCGTGACGTTGCCACTGGCACCCAGCGCCGCCGAATGCGACGAGGCCGCAGTCTGGCTGGTGATGGTGTTGATGCCCAGCGATCCGCTGACGCCGACTTTGGCCGATCCGCTGCCCGCGGCCGCGATGGCCTGGATGTCGGCATTCTCGGTCGCCTCGATGCGCACACTCTTGCCGTTCGCGCTGCCGCCGTCGACGGTGGCGACGGTTTCGTTGCCGATCTCGTTGTAGGCGCCGGCGATGCCGACACCGGCCGAACTGGTCGACAGCGCGACGCTGCCGGCAATCGACAGGATGGACGACACGTCGTCGGCATCCAGATTGATCGCATCCGACGACGTCAGCACCACGCCCGACGACGACGCACGGGTCTGGTTGGTGATGATGTTGACCGTGACCGAACCGGTCGCGGTGACGCCCTGCGACGCGCCGATGGCAGCCGCGACCGACACGATGTCGTTGTCGCTGGTTGCCTTGGCCGACACGCCGGCACCGCCATGCACCGTCTGGCCGGTACCGCGGAATTCGGCCAGCGTGTCGGAATCGACGGTCGAGATCGCCACGCCGGCACCGATGCCGGCCTTGCCGCCATAGCTCGCCGCACCGGCGACGCTGCGGATGTCGGAATCGTCCTTCGCCACCAGCGACACGGTGCCACCTGCATCGACGGTGGCCGTGTCGATGGCCGCTTCGGTCACATTGTCGATGTTGCTGTAGGCCACGGAACCGGCCACGCCGACCTTCTGGCCGCTGGCCGCCCCGGCCGACACCGACCACATCGGGCCGGTGTTCCAGGCGTCGAGCAGCACGCCGCCCGACCCACCCACCGTCACCTTCGTGCCCGCGATGGTTGCACGGGTGATCTTTTCCAGCTGGTTCCAGGTGAAGGCGCCGGCCAGACCGGCACTCTTGCCGCTGCCCACCGTCAGAGAACCAGCGCCGGCCAGCGCGAGTGCGTCATTGCGCGCCTTGGCGCTCAGGCCCTGAGTGAGCGACACCGAAGAATCGCTGGTGCCATCGGCATCGGTATCGATGGCCACGGTAGACGCCGACGCACCCAGCGTCGATACCGACGTCAGGCCCGAGACGCCAGCGACCGTCGTGTCGTCGATCAGATTGATCGACACCGAGGCCGAAATGCCGACACCGGACTTGCCCTGCTTGCCGCTGTCGGCTGAATTGGTCGACTTGCCGTCGCCGCCGGTCTTGCCGTCGGTCTTCTGATCGCCGGATGGCCCCGAGCCGGCAATGGTGAAGGCGCCCTGGGTCGAGCCGGCCTGGGCTTCGAGCCAGACATTGCCGTGCGCGGTCAGCGAACCGCCGGTCACGGATTCGGTGGAACGATTGCCGATCAGCGCGCGGGTATCGCGGTCGAGATCGTTGATGGCGATCGAGAAACCGATGCCGACGCTGCCCGAACGGGCGACACCGCCTGCCACATTGATCACCAGGCTGTCGTCGAGCGCCTGCACGACCGCATTGTTCACGTCCAGCGTGCTGCCGGACGCGATCTGCGCAATGGTGCTGATGTCGCTGTTGATCAGCGAGAACGCGCCGTTGATCGACACCTTGCCGGCCTTGCCGGCCGCTTCGGTGACCGTCACCTGATCGAAGTTGGTGTTGGCGAGCACCACCACATCGTCGGCATGCACGGTCGCACCTTGCGCAACCGTGGCGTCGGCTCCGCCGGTCAGGTTCAGCTGATGATAGGAGCCGCCGAAACCCGCACTGCCGCTGTCGGTATTGCCCGAAGTGATGGTCGACGGATCGAATTCCGGCACACCGACCAGATTGAGCAGGCCGTGGCTGGCCTTGGCCGACACCGTCAGGTCCTGTGCCGAGGTCGGCGATGCAACGCTGGCATTGATGCTGGCCGATCCGACGCGGGCGGTGGCCTTGCTGTCGAGCGAGAAGAAGTCGACCGCGCCGGCAAAGGACAACTTTTCGCTCTCGACCGCGGTCTGCACCCAGGAGGTGGCATTGGACGGATCGGCCACGAGATCCTTGAGCTTGCTGCCGAGGTTCAGGTAAGCGTTCGCGTCCTGCCAGTTCATGGTGCTCAGCGCGTCATACGCGGTCACCCACTGCTGCCAGAACGGCGTGATCACGGTATTCGCCGACACGGTCACCGCACCACCGGTACTGATCACCGCGCCATCGCCGATCAGCGCGTCGGCGTGGTGATCCATGTCGATCACGGCCACCGATGCGGAAATCGCGATCTTCTTCTTTTCATCCGGCGGATTCGGATCGCCCGGCAACTGGGTACCCAGTTCGCGCTGATCGACCGCCGCCGACGTTTCATACGACACCGATTCCTCGGCCGTGGCCAGCACGCTGAGGCTGCCGGGTGTCGTCACATGCGCGCCGCCGGCCACCTGTGCCTTGATGTTGTTCCTGTTCTCGACCCAGGCAAAGGCTGCCGACAACCCGAGCTTGCTGCTTGATCCGCTGCGTTCGTCGGTGCTGGGCACGGCGGCAACGAAATCGGACAGCTTTTCGAACAGGATTTCGTCGACCGGGCGCGCACTGGTAATCGATTCCCGCAGATCAGGCTCGCCGCCGGTACCGGCCGCCGCCGACACTTCGGTTTCGGCATCGGCACCGAGAGCTGATTTCACCGCCACTTTGGCCGCATTGACCTGACCGCCGAGCGTGGCGGTCATCGTGGTGTCGGTGATCGCGACCGAAATGCCGGCGGACGCCATGCCGTCCTTGAATGAGCCGCCGCTGGCCGCGACCGAATGCGACTTGGCGCCGGTCGCCTCGACATCGAGGGACGAAGCACGGGTTATGACAGCGTCGCTACCGACCGTCGTTTCCGACACCTGTTTGCCGATACCCACGGCAAATGCGAAGTTGGCGTATTTGCTGGCCGACGACAGCGCATTGTTGAAGACACCGGAATTGACCGTATCGACCTTGACCGTGAGCGTGCTGTCCGCCTCGGATTTCAGCGTCATCGCGCCGGTCGAACCCAGCGTCGCGCGGCCGACGTTCACCTTGGCCTGGGCATCGGTTTCGCCATAGCCGAAACCGACCACCGAACTGACGACACGCATCGTCGCATCGGCCTTGGCCACCGACTGCACGTCGAGCGTTCCGCTGGCGTCGATGTTCGTCCCGTTGATCAGGTCGACCGTGGCATGCGCGGTCGAGAACGTGACATTGGCACCGACCCGCAGGCTGCCAAGGAAGTCGAGCACGGTGTCGCCGTACTCATTGCCGGTCCACACCCACTTGTCGTTCGCTTCCGCCTTGATCTTGACGTCGCTGCCGCGGATCACCGAATTGCTGATGCTGATCGACGCGATCGAGTCCTCGACCGAACCGAAAACCGGCGTGGACTGGTTGTCCGTGGCCAGGATGCTGACCTTGCCCGCCGTGAAATTGCCATCGGCGTTGGCCAGCACCTGCGTGCCGTTCTTCAGCTCGATCTTCTTGGACGACAGTCTGATTTCGCCGGAATCGCCGGTGGACAATGCTCCCTGGTGATTCGCGCGTGAGTCGCCACCATCAACCACGCGCGACGACAGGAACACGTTGTCCAGAATGATTTCGGTATCGGCCTTCAGTTCGAGCAGCGCGCCATGCGAGTACATGTCGAAGCTCGAACCGGTCCATTGCAACTTGTCCGGGTCGATCAGGATGTGCCCCGCTGCGCCGCCATCGGCCGCCGATGCACGCAATACGCCGCCCGAAATCGACAGCGTGTCCTCTCAGCGCACCTGGCCCCTGCACGATGGCGCCGCGTCACGGCGGCTGGAGCAGGCCGCGCTGCAGGCCACCTCGCCCCATGCCTTGAT
>DATCUL010000196.1:0-16306 GCA_036567405.1 Methyloversatilis sp.
GGCAAACTCGAAATCGATTCGACCAAGCTAGCCACGGCGCTGGACAACGGCAACGCGAAAAAGCTGTTTCAGGGCTTCGACAGCATCACCGGTCTGGGCAGCAGGCTGAACAGCCTGATGAGCGACATGATCGATGCCAACGGCCTGATTTCCAGCCGCACGCAGGGGCTGGCCGCATCGGTCAAGACGATACAGAACCAGAGCGACGTCGTATCCAAACGCCTGACGGCGATCGAAGCACGCTATCGCAAACAATTCACCGCGCTCGATTCACTGATGAGCAGCATGACGGCAACCAGCAACTACCTGACGACGCAGCTGGCCAATCTGCCATCCTCGTCGTCGAACTGACGCGACAACCACGACCGGGAAACGGGGACTCACATGTTTGCATCGCTCTCAAATCCGCGCATGGCCTACGCACAAGTCGGCGTAGAGACGCGCATTGCCGGCGCAGATCCGCACCAGCTGATACTGATGCTGTTCGACGGCGCACTGATGGCGGTTTCCAGTGCCAGTCACCAGATGGAACTCGGCGATACGGCGGCAAAGGGGCAATCGATCTCGCGCGCCATCGACATCATCGGCAACGGCCTGAAGGTCAGTCTGGATCTGGACGCCGGTGGCGAACTCGCGCAGCGACTGTTCGCGCTGTACGACTACATGTGTGCGCGCCTGCTGCACGCCAATTCGCAGAACGACCGCGCTGCGCTTGAAGAAGTCAGCCATCTGCTGGGCGAACTGAAGAGCGCCTGGGAGGAAATCCGGCAAAAACTGGTCCAGGGTTCACCGATGTAGTCAAAGGCGGAAATTGCGCGGTAAAAGCCGCCTACATGCACGCCTGAAAACACGAAGCCACCGGTAATCTCCCCGAACAATCAGCATCACATGCAAGACGGTCCGACCATATGAATTCTCTGCCACTGCTCGAAGACATGCGCCAGCTTTCCAGTCACATGGTCGAAGCTGCGCGGGCGAACGACTGGGACCGTCTGGTCACGCTTGAACAGAACGTATCGGCGCTGCGCGTGCGCATTGCCGACAACGATGAACCCGTCTCCAGCGCCGCCGAGCGTGCCCGCAAGATCGAACTGATGAAGCAGATACTTGCCGACGACGCCGAAGTACGTCGTCACGTGGAACCATGGATGGAGCAGGTACGGGTTTTCCTCGGCACCCTGCCAGCGGGCAGGGCCGGCAACACCTGAGCGAACGATGAACGAGCTGCTGCCGGGCCTCGCACAACGCCTGGCGGCGCTGACGCGTGATTCGGTGCAGGTTGCGGGCGCCATCAGCCCCATCGGCGAGCAGTTGCCCGACTTCCGGGCCGGCGATCGCTACAGCGCACTGATTCTCCAGAACCTGCAGGACGGCCGTGCCCGCGCACAGGTCGCCGGCCAGACCGTCACCCTGCAGTTGCCGCAGGCAGCAATCGAAGGCAGCACCGTAACACTCACCCATGTCGGGCGCAGCGCCCAGACCCTGATCGCCACCCTCGCACCGCAAACCACCGCACCCGAAGCGCCGGATGCCGTGCAGATCAGTCAGTCGGCACGCACCATCAGTGCCCTGCTCGATTCCCCGGCACCGCCACCGGCAAAACTGGCCGCTGGACAACCTCTTATCGATACCGCCTTGCTTCGTGCGAGCGCCAATGTGACCGACAGCTCCACGACCTCGCTGATCGCCGGCCGGCTGTCGCAGGCGATCGGCCAGAGCGGACTGTTCTACGAGGCGCATCAGGCGCAGTGGGTCAACGGCGAACGCACCATTGAATCGACCGCCGCCGAACCTCAACGCGCCTTCGATCCGCTACCGAAAAAGGCGCTGCTGCCCGGTCACGCCGACAGCGCAGCGGCCGAGGCGCCAGAAACCCGGCCAGCCCCGCCCTCAAACGAAACACCGGCAAAGCAGACCGTCGAAGCCGGCAGGCAGGACGCCGGTCCGCCGGGCGAACTCCGTCCGTTGGTGCAGAATCAGCTGCTCGGCCTGTCGCAGCACACGCTCGCATGGGAAGGCCTGGCCTGGCCCGGCCAGACAATGAAGCTTGAAATCGACGACGCGCAGCAGCAGTCTTCGGGCGAGCGCGATGGCAACGAGCCGGCCGCCGAAGTACCGTGGACATCGCGTCTGCGCCTGGTGCTGCCCGGCCTCGGCGAAATAGAGACCTCGCTGACGCTGTGGAAGGACCACGGCGTTGCACTCAATGTGTCAGCCGGTGCTGACGCGCGGGCTCGCATGGGTGCCGCACTGATCGAGCTGCAGCAGCGCATGACCGACGCCGGTCTGCGGCTGGGCACGGTCAGCTTTGCCGCACCCTCCATTGCAGGCGACGGCACGCTGCCTGCATCGCAGGTCAGTGCGAATGATGCAGGGAGCACCGGCTGATGACACAGTCTCTTCCCCCGCAGTCACCACGCGCACAGGCGGTCGCACTGGCCTACGGTGCCGGAGACGCCGCGCCGCGCGTCGTCGCCAAGGGCAGAGGCATGGTGGCCGACGAGATCATCCGGCGCGCACGCGAGGCCGGCGTTTTCGTTCACGAGTCGCGCGAGATGGTGTCGCTGCTGATGGGGCTCGATCTGGATCAGCGCATTCCGCCGGAACTGTATGTTGCAGTGGCTGAACTGCTTGCCTGGATCTACCGCCTCGAACACGGATTGAACAGTTCCGCAATGCCAGCCGTTAAGATGTCCCCGTCGTGACAGTCAATCGCCCGGCCGTGACCCTCGACCGAGGCAGCGGCCACTGAACAGGAATGCCCCGAAATGACCGAGAACATCCGGTTCGATCTGCTCGATGCAGACGACTTCGCACGCTACGTACTGGAAGGACAGACCGACGTCGTGTTCTACCTGCGGGCAATAAGGGATCGCAAGTCCAACCTCGCGATCTATGCAGGACGTTCGAGCGACGCCTTTCTGAGCGTCGTGCTCGACGTGGACGACGCACGTGGCGT
Organism: Methyloversatilis sp.; assembly: GCA_036567405.1. Lineage (GTDB taxonomy): Bacteria > Pseudomonadota > Gammaproteobacteria > Burkholderiales > Rhodocyclaceae > Methyloversatilis. The sequence continues at coordinate 2,960 of DATCUL010000196.1, forward strand.
GCTGGTGATCGATGCGCCACGGGACCCGAAGCAGCTGGAACAGGCGCTGAAGTCGTCACCGCTCGTCTTTCTGACTGCGCTCGAACGGGTCAAGGTGCAATTCATGGTGCCCCGCTGCACCGCGGTCGAATTCGACGGCAGCCCGGCGCTCGAGGTACCGCTGCCCACACGCATGCTGCGGCTGCAGCGTCGCGACTATTACCGCCTCATCCTGCCGCAGAGTCCGCGACTGCACTGCCTCATTCCTTCCGGCGACGGCGGCGGACGCATGATAGAAGCAACCGTGGTCGATATCTCCGGCGGCGGGCTTGCAGTCGTGGCGCCACCGAGCAGCCTGAACCTGTCGGTGGACAGCCGGATCGACGACTGCCAGATCACGCTGCCCGAACTGGGCACCATCACGGCCACACTGCAGGTACGCAACATGTTCCGCGTCACCGAACGCAGCGGCAGCGAGTTGCGTGCCGGCTGCCAGTTCATCGACCTGCCTGCGGCGGCGGACGTGCTGATCCAGCGTTACATCCTGCGTCTGGAGCACGAACGCGGCAACCGTCTGCAGGGCTGACCTGCGGCGGTCTCATCCATTTGTCCTGCTGACGCAAGCCGCTGGCAGGGATAGAGTCCGTCCGTGACGCCTGCAACGCAGGTTTCACGGACAGCAACACTTCGTGCGGAGGCAGCATGATGGATGGGATACAGACACTGCTGCCTCATGGCTACTGCCTGTCCTGGCAACAGGACCTGCTGCTGCTTCACATCGCATCCAACGCGCTGATCGCACTTGCCTATTTCAGCATTCCCGTAAGCCTGTGGGTATTCGTGCGCCGACGTGCCGACCTCGGCTTCCGTCAGATCTTCGTGATGTTCGGCGTATTCATCCTGGCGTGCGGCACCACGCACGTGATGGACGTGTGGACGCTCTGGCACCCTGATTTCTGGCTCGACGGCTGGCTGCGCCTGTTCACCGCGGGCGTGTCGGCTGCAACCGCATGGCTCGCCTGGCGGATGGTGCCGGTCGCGCTGGCACTGCCCAGTCCGGAATCGATGCGGCGGGCAAACGATGAACTGCACGCGGAGATCGTCCGCCGCAAGCTGTACGAAAACGAACTGCGGACACTGAACGAGCGGATGAAGCAGCAGATCGACGAACTCGAATCGCTGTCCTACGCGATCTCGCACGACGTCCGCGGCCCGCTGCGCCACATTGAGGGATTCGCGCGGATGCTGGCGGACAGTGCCGCGATCCCGCCGGACCATCCGGCACTCAAGTACCTCGTGCGCATCCGCGCTTCGGTTCACCACCTGGGCGAAATCGTCGAGGGGCTGCTCGCATTCTCCCGGGCCAGTCGCAGCGAAATGCGGCGGGTATCGTGCGATCCGAAAACGCTGATCAACGAAGTGCTGACCGAACTCGGGCCGGAAATGGAGGGACGGCCGATAAACGTCAGGATCGGCGAGTTGCCGGCCGTCAGTGCGGATCCGGCCCTGCTCTACCAGGTGTTCTACAACCTGCTCGCCAATTCGGTGAAATACACGCGGGGACGCAACCCGGCGGAGATCTCGATCGACTGCGTTTCCGATTCCCCGGGCGAACATGTGTTCCGCATCCAGGACAACGGCGCCGGTTTCGACATGCAGTATGCCGACAAGCTGTTCGGGGTGTTCCAGCGCCTGCACCACGCGAGCGAATTCGAAGGCACCGGCATCGGGCTGGCCAACGTACGCCGCATCGTCGAACGTCATGGCGGCCGCATCCGGGCCGACGGACAGGTCGGTGTCGGAGCAGCCTTCTTCGTTTACCTGCCATGCCAGCCCGATGCTCCAACGCTTGCGTCGAGTTCGCCGTCATTCGGAGATACAGGCGATGCCCCAGCGTTTGCGTGACATTCTGGTCGTCGACGACAACGACAATGACGTCGAACTGATGCTGCTCAGCCTGAGCACGCTCAAGCTGGCCAACAGCATCGCGATCGCACGCGATGGCGTCGAGGGCCTGGACTACCTTTACCGGCGCGGCCGCTTTGCCGGACGTTCCGGCGAACAGCCGCTGTTCGTGCTGCTCGACCTCAACATGCCACGCATGGGCGGCATCGCCATGCTGACCGAAATGCGGCGAGACGAGAGCATGCACGCGGTGCCGGTCGTCGTGATGACCTCGTCACGGGAAGATCCGGACCTGCGTCGTTGCTACGAGCTGGGGATCAACGCCTACGTCGTGAAACCGGTCGATTTCGACCAGTTCTCGCGCACCGTCACCAATCTGGGCATCTTCTGGGCGCTGGTCAATGAACCGCCACCGCGCTGCTGAGGCAGTTCGTCACCCGCTTGCGCTGCCGACGAGGCTCCCTGATAGTCTCTACTCGCCGCCAGCGCAGACATACAGCGTCATGCCTGAGCACCGTTGACGCCCGACAAGGAAGGCGATGGCGGACGCTGTCACGCTGCTCACCCATCCTGCGGAGGAACCCATCATGAAAAAGCGGTTGAACGTGATCGCGCTAGCCCTCGCAACCCTCGCCGCAACGCATACGGCCTCGGCAGATCCGCGGCTCGCCGCCGAGAAGCAATGCACCGCATGTCACGCCATGGACAAGGACGTGTCAGGCCCATCCTTCCGGGCGATCGCGAAAAAGTACAGCGACCGCCCCGAAGCATTCGACATGCTGGTCAGCCGGGTCAAGGAAGGTGGCTGGGGCCACTGGGGCGACATGATGATGCCGCAGCGGAGCGAGCCATCGCGAGTCAGCGAGGAGGAGGCATCGGTGCTGGTGCGCTGGATACTTCAGCTGCGCTGATTCCGCGCACTGACGGAGATCCGCCACCGCAGACCGGATCAAACCCCGATGCTCCGCATGTCCGGCCGGACCGGTCGCACCACTGGAACCGGCCTTACGTGAGGTCAAAGGCCTCGTCCTGCTCCGGCACGACAGCACTCCAGCCGAGTTCGTGTTCCAGTTTCTGCCGCAGGCTGTCGGACGCGACCGGCTCGCCGTGCGTGACGAAGACGCGCTGCGGCGCACGTTCCACCGGGCGCAGCCAGTCGAGGATCTCGCTGTAGTCTGCATGCGCCGACAGACCTTCGATCTGCGTGACCTCGCAGTTGATCGGTATGTCGCGACCGAATATGCGCAGAGAGCGCTTTCCCTTGAGCAGTGCGTCACCCCGCGTACCTTCCGCCTGGAAGCCTGCGATGACGACGGTGTTGCGCGGCTCGGCACCGAAGGCGATCAGGTGGTGCAGGATGCGGCCGCCATTGAGCATGCCGGCACCTGCAATGATCACCTTGGGGTAGCGGTTGGATGCCAGCGCCTCCGATTCCTCCGGCGTGCGGGTGTAGGTGACGGCGTCGCGCACGCGGTCGCATGCGTCCTGGCTGAGCCGGTGCTCGTGGCGGTAGTGGCGGAACACGCTGGTCACGTCGATCGCCATCGGACTATCGAGGAACACCGGCAATTCGGGGATGCGGTGCTCGTCCATCAGCCGCGACAGCAGATACATCAGTGCCTGCGAGCGCCCGACGGCGAACGACGGCAGCAGCACCGTGCCACCGCGAGCCGCCGTGCGGCTGACGATGCCGGCGAGCGTCTCGTAGGGATCGTCCTTCGGATGGAGGCGGTCGCCGTAGGTTGATTCGAGCACCAGCCAGTCGGTGGCCGCAAGCCGCTCCGGGGCTTTCATGACCGGATCGTCCGGACGCCCGAGATCACCGCTGAAGGTGATGCTCCGGCCACCACACTCGACCCTGACGCTGGCGGCGCCCAGGATGTGTCCGGCAGGCGAGAAGGTGACGTGGAATGGGCCTATGGTCACTGGCTCGCCGAAACCCGTGCTGCGCACATGCCTCATCGCGTGACGGGCATCCTCCGAGGTGTACAGCGGCTCGGCCGGATGGTGCTTGCTGTAGCCGTGACGGTTGGCGTGGCGCGCGTCCTCCTCCTGCAGGTGGGCACTGTCTTCGAGCAGGATTTCCACCAGTTCCCGGCTGGCCGGCGTCGTCCACACCGGACCGTCGAAGCCCTCGCGCATCAGGCGCGGAAGATAGCCGGAATGGTCGAGGTGGGCGTGCGTCAGCACGATCGCAGCGATGTCCTTCGGCGCCACCGGAAACGGCTTCCAGTTGCGGCTGCGGATGTTCTTGACGCCCTGGAACAGGCCGCAGTCGATGAGCAGGTTCCGCCCGCCATGGGTCAGCAGGTAGCGCGAGCCGGTGACCGTTCCGGCCGCGCCGAGAAAGCGTATTTTCATGGTCGTGTCCTCCAGTCGCCCAGTGTACCCCTCGTCTTTTGCAACACCACGGACGAAAAAAAACCGGCCCCACGGCCGGTTCTTCAAGCAGGAACAGCGCTGATCAGACGCTCATGTTCATGATGTCCTGATAGGCATTCACCAGCTTGTTGCGCACCTGAACCATCTGCTGGAAGGACAGGCTGGCCTTCTGCGAGGCGATCATCACATCCTGCAGATTGGCTTCCGACGCGCCGGTGATGAAGCCTTCCGACATCTGCTGCGCCTGCTGCTGCGCGGCGTTGACCTGTTCGATCGCCGACTTGAGCGCGTCGCCGAAATTGGCACCGGACTCGGCGTCCACCTTGCCGACCGGCTTGCCGGCAGCGACCTGCGCGGTCGAACGCAGTTCGGTAATCATCTGGTTCAGGCTGGTATTCATGGTCTTCCTCCATTGCCGGGCGGCAATAAATGCCGCCCACTGACCGCCATTCCGGCGGTTGTCACCCGGTTACCGGATATTCAGCAAATTCCGGTCCACGCGGATGCCGGACGCCGCTCAACCTTCCCTCAGCAGGCCATCCGCCTTGTAGCGCGCCAGTTTATACCGCAGCGTGCGCTCGGAGATACCCAGTTTCTCGATGGCCTTCTTGCGCGAGCCTCCCACTGCAGCGAGCGTATCCAGGATGAGGTCACGTTCCATGTCGCGCACCGACTTTACCTTCAGAGGCGCGTCCGGCGTGGCATTGGGCGGCGCGTCGTTGGCCGCCGGATGGGGTGGCGGGACGTCCGGCACCGGCAGCAGTTCGGCCGGCGGACGGGGCGCTGCGCGCTGTCCGCCGAGCACGATGTGCTCGGCTTCGACCGTGTCGTCGGGCGCGAGGATGGCCGCGCGCTGCATGGTGTTCTCGAGTTCCCGCACATTGCCGGGCCAGTCGTGGGCGGCAAGGATTGCCGCCGCCGAATCCCCCAGACGCAGCACACGTCCCTGGGCGCGGCCACAGGCCGCCAGGAAGTGGCGCGCCAGCGGCACGATGTCGGCCGGGCGATCACGCAGAGATGGAATGCCGATCGGGAACACATTGAGCCGGTAGTACAGATCCTCGCGGAAACGCCCCGCCCTCGCCTCGGCCTCCATGTCGCGGTTGCTGGTGGCCAGCACCCGGATGTCCAGCGGCACCGGCTTCTTGCCGCCGACGCGCTCCACCTCGCGCTCCTGCAGCACACGCAGCAGCTTGGCCTGCAGCGACAGCGGCATTTCGGAGATTTCGTCGAGCAGCAGCGTACCGCCGTCGGCCTGCTCGAACTTGCCGGCCTGCGCCGTGGTGGCACCGGTGAAGGCGCCCTTTTCATAGCCGAACAGCGTGGCTTCCAGCAGGTTGTCCGGAATGGCGGCACAGTTGATCGCGATGAAGGGCTTGCCGGCACGGTTCGACTGCTGGTGGATGTAGCGTGCAAACACTTCCTTGCCGGTGCCGGATTCGCCGGTCAGCAGCACGGTGGCTTCGGATTTGGCCACGCGGGATGCCAGGCCCAGTACCTGCCGGGTGCGCGTGTCTTCGGCCACCATGTCGGACGGCGTGGTCACCGGAATGGCGTAGCGCTCGATGTGGGCGAGCAGCACGTCCGGCTCGAACGGCTTGAGCAGGAAATCGCAGGCGCCGGCGCGCATCGCCGCCACCGCCTTTTCGACGTCGCCGAATGCCGTCATCAGCAGTACCGGCAGCGCGGCTTCCCGGGTGCGTATCTCGCGCAACAGGGTCAGACCGTCCATCGGCTGCATGCGCAGGTCGGTGATGACCAGGTTCAGCGCGTGCTCGCCGGTGTTGCGCTCGATCATGCGCAAGGCCTGCGGGCCATCAGCCGCACCGATCACCCGATGGCCGGCGCATTCGATGGCCAGGCAAAGTGCGTCGCGCAGGTTCGGTTCGTCCTCGACCACCAGGATATTCAGCTTTTCGCTCATTGCCTGTTCTCCAACTCTTCCTCTTGAACACTGCCTTCGGCCCGCACCGGCAGGCGCAGCGTGAAGCAGCTGCCCTCGTCCGGTGCCGACCGGCATTCGATGTCGCCGCCGTGAACGCGGGCAACGCCACGCGCGATCGCCAGCCCGAGTCCGGTGCCTTCCTCACGCGTGGTGAAGAAGGGTTCGAACAGCCGCTCCTGTATGTCGTGCGGAATGCCGCGCCCGTTGTCGCGCACCGTGAAGCACAGGCTGACCGGGTCGACCGTCACCGCGAGACCGACCTCGCCGCCGCTGGCGCAGGCCTGCACAGCGTTTTCCAGCAGGCTGACCAGCGCGCTGGCGATGGCCTTGCGGTCACCCGATACCGTCATGTCCGCCGGCGCCGGTTCGACCACCAGCCCGACGCCGGCCTGGCGCGCCACCGGTTCGACCGTATGACGCAGCTCATCGACCAGCGCGGTGACGTCTATCGCCTCGCGGCCCAGCACCTCGCCGCGCGCGAACATCAGTGTGTCGCGGATCAGGCGTTCGAGGTGGCGCAAGCGGTCCTGGGCGCGCGACGCGATCGAACGCACGTCGGCGCTCGGCATGTCGCGCCCGATCAGCGTGCCGACATAGAGTGTCGCGGCCGCCAGCGGCGTACGCAGCTGATGCGCCAGCGAGGCCGCCATTTCACCCATCGCAGCCAGACGTTCATTGCGCGCAGCAGCAATCTTCAATGCATGCTGACGTGTCATGTCGTGCAGCAGCACGATGCGCGCATTTTCTCCGGCCAGCGAAGCCTCGCCCACCGACAGGCGGCGGTGCGCACCATCGGCACCGGCGCAGTTCCACTCGGCCGGCGCATCCGCGGACTGCAGACGCGCGGCACACGCGCTCCATGCCTGCCCGGCACTCGCCCCCACCATGTCGAATGCGGCCGGATTGGCCTGTTCTATGACATCGCTGCCATCGACCACGACGACCCCGGCCGGCAACTGGTTCAGCAGCGTGGACAGCCGGTCGGTCAGGCGTGCCTTTTCCTCGTACTGGCGGCGCAGTTCGCCGTTGGCGGCGGCCAGCTCCTCGGTCAGGCTGGCCACCTGACGCTCGAGCGTGCCGTAGGCCTCGGACAATTCGGCCGACGCCGCGTTGAACAGCCGGAATGCTTCCGCCAGCCGCGCCGCCTCTTCCGGGGCGATGCGGGCGTTGTCAGCCGGGTTCGCGGAGTGTTCAGCCATGCCTTGGTCGCAACCATGCGGGGATTTATCGACAATGCCAGCGTAGCAAGCGTCAAGCCACCGGTTTGCCGGAATCAGCCGGCCAAAACCCCGCCTTATCCGCGGAACGGCTCGCGCGAGGGCGGCTGACAATCCATCCCATCCTGCAAGGTGGGTCGATCCGTCGGCACGCCGGAAACCAGCAACCCAGCAAGAGACGAACCATGGCCGCAGCCAACGCCGTACTCGATCCGAACGCCGAACCCGCAGCCCCGTCCACGCCGCTCGCGCTGGCCGCGCAGCGTCTGGCCGAGATGCCGATGCAGAAGAAGATGGCGCTGGCCGGCGGCGCTGCGATGGCGATCGCACTGCTGGTCGGCCTGCTGTTGTGGAGCCGCACACCGGACTACGAGGTGCTGTTCTCCAATATCAGCGACAAGGACGGCGGTGCCATCGTCGCGCTGCTGCAGCAGCAGAACGTGCCGCACAAGTTCTCGGAAGGCGGCCACGCCATCCTGGTGCCGTCGCAGTTCGTCCACGACACCCGGCTCAAGCTGGCAGCCCAGGGGCTGCCGCGCGGCGGTTCGGTCGGTTTCGAACTGATGGAATCGCAGAAGCTGGGGCAGTCGCAGTTCTCCGAACAGGTGACCTACCAGCGCGCGCTCGAAGGCGAACTGGCGCGCACCATCGGCACGCTGGCCGCGGTCGACAATGCGCGCGTGCATCTGGCCATCCCGAAGCAGAGCGCCTTCCTGCGCGACGACCAGAAGCCGTCCGCCTCGGTCGTGCTCGGTCTGCTGGGCGGACGCACGCTGACACCGGAACAGGTCGGCGGCATCGTGCATCTGGTGGCGTCGAGCGTGCCGCAGCTGGCGCCAGCCAATGTGTCGGTACTCGACCAGAACGGCAACCTGCTGTCGAACGACCGCGACCCCAAGGACAGCAGTTCGCTCAATCCGACCCAGCTGAAGTACGTGCGCGACATCGAAACCTCGACCATACGGCGCATTGAAGCCATGCTCGAGCCCATCATGGGACGCGGCAACTACCGCGTGCAGACTGCGGCCGACATCGATTTCAGCCAGGCCGAACAGACCGCCGAAACCTACAAGCCGAATCCCGCTCCGCAGGCGGCAATCCGCAGCCAGCAGCTGAGCGAGTCGGTCAGCAACCAGCCAACCGCCGGTGGCGTGCCGGGTTCGTTGAGCAATCAGCCGCCGGCCCCGGCGACTGCGCCGATCACCAAGCCGGCCGCTCCCGCCAGCGCCGCCGGTGCACCGGTCGACAACCAGCCGGTGCCCATCAACACGCGCAAGGATTCGACCACCAATTACGAACTGGACAAGACGGTTCAGCACATCCGGCAGCCGGTCGGCCAGATCAAGCGCCTTTCGGTAGCAGTGCTGGTGGCGCAGCGCATCGAGACCGACAAGGACGGCAAGACCAAGCCGATTCCGCCGACCGACGAGGAAATCAAGCGCATCAACGATCTGACGCGCGAAGCGATGGGCTTCAACGAGGCGCGCGGCGACACGCTGAACGTCGCGTCAGCACCGTTTACCGAAGTGCGCGACGAAGCGGCCAGCACGCCGATATGGAAAGACCCGGAAATGACCGGTCTGGCGCGCGAGCTGGTGAAGTATCTGCTGGTGGCCGGCGTCGCCGCCTACCTTCTGTTCGGCGTGCTGCGCCCGCTGGTGCGCAGCCTGACGACGCCGGAAGAGAAGGATGAAGAATCCGCAACGCGGGACGTCACGCTGGATGAGGACGGCCAGCCGATCGCCGGCCTGGCCGGCGGTTCGGCCGCCCAGCTCGAACTGTCGCCCGAAGCCCGCGCCCATCACGATTTCGAAACCAAGTTGCACGCTGCGCGCACGATGGCCAGCAACGATCCGAAGGCGATCGCGGAAGTGATCAAGCACTGGGTGAGCGGCGATGAATGATGAAGGGATCGAACGCAGCGCGCTGCTGCTGGTGACGCTGGGCGAGGACGCAGCCGCCGAGGTGCTCAAGCACCTCGGGCCACGCGAAGTACAGAAGATAGGCAGCGCGATGGCGGGCCTGAAGAATGTGCCGCGCGAAAAGGTGACCGCGGTGCTCGACCTGTTCGACGAAGCCACGTCGGCAGGCAGCCGCGTGTCGGCCGACGAGACGCTGATCCGCAACATGCTGACCAAGGCGCTGGGCGAGGAACGCGCCGGACACCTGCTGTCGCGCATCCTCAACGATTCGGACACCGCGGGCATCGAAGGCCTGAAGTGGCTGGACGCACCGACCATCGCCAACCTGATCAAGAACGAACACCCGCAGATCATCGCCACCATCCTGACCCACCTGGAATTCGATCAGGCGGCCGAAGTGCTCAAGCTGTTCGGCGAACGCCTGCGCAACGACATCGTGCTGCGCATCGCGACCCTCGACGGCGTGCAGCCGGTGGCACTGAAGGAACTGAACGAGGCGATGTCGCGCGTGCTGTCGGGCTCGGCCAAGATGAAGAAGACCGCGCTGGGCGGCATCAAGGCGACCGCCGAGATACTGGGTTTCGTCGGCAGCGCGAACGAATCGGCCATCCTTGACGCGGTCAAGGAATACGATGCCGAACTGGCGCAGAAGATCGTCGACGAAATGTTCGTGTTCGAGAACCTGCTCGACATCGACGACCGCGGCATCCAGACGCTGCTGCGCGAAATCAGCGGCGACCAGCTGGTGCTGGCGCTCAAGGGCGCCTCGCCGGAACTGCGCGAGAAGATATTCAAGAACATGTCGTCACGCGCCGCCGAATCGCTGCGCGAGGATCTGGAGGGGCGCGGCCCGGTCAAGCTGTCCGAGGTCGAGGGCGAACAGAAGGAAATCCTGAAGATCGCCCGCCGGCTGGCGGAGGAAGGCCAGATCGTCATGGGCGGCAAGGGTGGCGAGGAAATGGTGTGATCGAGGGTGTGACCGAACAAAACGCTGAATCCGTGCGGAGTTGGGGCCGATGACCGGCGACGGTGCATTTGCCTTCACGCAGTGGAAGCTGCCGGTGTTCGATCAGGACGCACAGGATGCGCGCCAGACCGAAGCGGACGCTGCCGCAGCGCAGACTGTCAGCGAAGCGCCGGTCGCGCCGGAGCCGGAACCCGAGCCGCCGCCGGAGCCCGTGTTCAAGCTGCCGACCGCCGACGAACTGGAAAAGCTGCAGCAGGAAGCACACCGCGAAGGCTACGCGGCCGGCTACGAAGAAGGTACGGCCCGCGTGCGCATGGAGGCAATGCGCCTGCACAGCGTGATCGAACAGCTGGAAGAGGCACTGGCAGCGCTCGATACCCGGGTTGCGCAGGACGTGCTGCAACTGGGCGTCGAGATTGCGCGCCAGGTCGTGCGCCAGACGATCCGGGTCCAGCCGGAAGTGGTGATCAGCGTGGTGCGCGAAGCGATCAACCAGCTGCCGCACCAGCACACTGCGGTCTATCTGAACCCCGAGGACGCCTCGCTGGTGCGTTCGCATGCCGGCGACCAGCTGACTCACGCAGGACACCGCATATTCGAGGACGAGAGCATCGCGCGTGGCGGCTGCAAGGTGGAAGCCGGCGGCAGCCACATCGACGCGACACTGGCAACGCGCTGGGCGCGCATCGTCGAAGCGCTGGCCGACGATACCGAGTGGATCGAGCGTGACTGACATGCAGACCACCGACGAACAACTCGACGGCGAGGCAGTCACGGCACCCGAGGCACCGGTGCCGGACAACGCACATGTCGCCAAGTGGTCGGGCTTTCTCGCCGACTGCGGCACGCTGGCCGGACGCATCAATCCCTACCAGCACGCCGGCCGGCTCACCCGCATCAACGGTCTGGTGATGGAAGCGGCCGGACTGAAGCTGCCACTGGGATCCGGCTGCCGCATCATGGTGCCGGGCGGCAACAGCTGCGAGGCGGAAGTGGTCGGCTTCAACGGCGAAAAGCTGTTCATGATGCCGACCGACGACGTGATCGGGCTGGCACCCGGTGCCCAGGTCATTCCGCTGGAAACCGCACCACAACGCCCGACCCCGACCGAACGCCTGGAACCGCGCCGGCGCGCATCCGACCGCGCCAAGCACCTGCCGGTCGGCGACGCCCTGCTCGGCCGCGTGGTCGATGGCGCCGGCCGCCCACTGGACGGACTCGGCCCGATCGTCACCCGGCATTCGCGCTCGGTCGCCAGCCGCGCCGTCAATCCGCTGCTGCGCGAACCGATACGCCGCACCATGGACGTCGGAATCCGCTCCATCAATTCGCTGCTGACCGTCGGCCGCGGCCAGCGCATCGGCCTGTTTGCCGGCTCGGGCGTGGGCAAATCGGTGCTGCTGGGCATGATGGCGCGCTTCACGTCGGCCGAGGTGGTCGTGGTCGGGCTGATCGGCGAACGGGGCCGCGAAGTGAAGGAGTTCATCGAGCAGATCCTGGGCGCCGCCGGCCTGGTCCGTTCGGTGGTGGTTGCCGCACCGGCCGACACCAGCCCGCTGATGCGGTTGCAGGGCGCGGCCTACGCCACCACTGTGGCCGAATGGTTCCGCGACCAGGGCAGGCACGTGCTGCTGATCATGGATTCGCTGACCCGCTACGCGATGGCGCAGCGGGAGATCGCGCTGGCCATCGGCGAACCGCCGGTCACGCGCGGTTATCCGCCATCGGTGTTCGCGCGTCTGCCGCAGCTGGTCGAGCGCGCCGGCAACGGCCCGGAAGGTGGTGGCTCGATCACCGCTTTCTATACCGTGCTGGCCGAAGGCGACGACCAGCAGGATCCGATTGCCGACTCGGCTCGCGCCATCCTCGACGGCCACTTCGTGCTGACCCGCCAGCTGGCCGACGGTGGACATTATCCGGCGATCGACATCGAACAGTCGGTATCGCGTGCCATGCACGGTCTGGTCAAGCCCAGCCACTTCGATCTGGTACGCCGTTTCAAGGGCCTGTGGTCACGCTACCAGCGCGCCCGCGACCTGATTTCGGTCGGCGCCTACTCACCTGGCTCCGATCCGCAGCTGGACATGGCGGTCAACATGTTCCCGACGCTGGAGGCCTTTCTGCAGCAGCGCATGGACGAACGCGAGGGATACGAGGACGCGGTGACGAAGCTGCACCAGATATTCGGCATGACCCCGTGATTGCAAACAATCGTCACCGGCCCCGTCGGCATGACCTGAAGCAAGCCGCGGACACATCAAGTGGATCATCCTTGCGTTGCCATGGCTGAACCTTTCCGACTGCAGACCATTCTCGACCTGAGCCAGAACCGCATGGACGAGGCGGCTCGCGCCTTTGCCGCACTGCTGGCCAGCGAACAGGATCAGGCACGCAAGCTGACCCTGCTCGAGGACTACCGTACCGAGTATCAGAGCCAGTTCATGGCGGCGGCTCGCAACGGGCTGACGCCGGGGCAGTGGTCGAACTACCGCGCCTTCCTGGCACGCATTGACGACGCAATCCGGCAACAGGAACATCAGGTCGCGCAGTCGCGCGATCGTGCCCAGGCGGGTCAGCGCGAGTGGCTGGACACGCGCACCCGGGTCAAGGCTTTTGAAACCCTGTCCGACCGCCATCAGGCCAGCATGGTCCGGCGCGAAGCGCGGACAGAGCAGCGTGCGGCCGACGACCGCACCGGTCGTCGGATCAACGAAGACTGAATTTCCCACCTTGGCACGGATAGTGCTGTGATCGATCCATTACCGGAGAGATCACCATGGCAGACATCGCACTCAAGCTCGCTTCAACCACGGCAGCACCGGCCTCCGGCGGCCCGGTAAGCGAGGTACGCGGCATCGGAGCGGACGCCTCCACCGAAGAGGCGACGGTCGCTTTTGCCGCCTTGCTGAAGGACAACCTGAACGCCGCGCCCGCGGACGCTGACACCGCGCTGCTGGCAGACATCAAGGCGGACGAGCCGGAAGACGGCAAGGATCCGCTCGATGTGGCGAGCGATGCTTCGGTGCTGCC
>DATCUL010000197.1:0-16310 GCA_036567405.1 Methyloversatilis sp.
CGAGGCGCCACTGCGGATCAGCTGCTTGACCGTCTGTTCCGCGACGTACTTGCCCATGCCGTCATTGATGCGGCGACCGGCAAGGATGACCTGCGGGTGATAGCCCAACATGTCGGCCTTGTGCGTCAGATAGTACGGATCGACGCCGATGCAGTGACCGCCAACCAGACCCGGACGGAACGGCAGGAAATTCCACTTGGTACCGGCAGCGCGCAGCACCTCCTCGGTATCGATGCCGAGCTTGCCGAAGATGATGGCCAGTTCATTGACGAAGGCGATGTTCAGGTCGCGCTGCGTGTTTTCGATCACCTTCGCCGCTTCCGCCACCTTGATGCTGGAAGCTTCGTACACCCCGGCGGTGATGACGGTCTTGTAGACATCCGCGACCTTGCGCAGCGTATCCGGCGTGTCGCCCGACACCACCTTGACGATCTTGGTGACCGTGCGTTCCTTGTCACCCGGGTTGATGCGCTCCGGCGAGTAACCGACGTTGAAATCCTCCAGCCATTTCATACCGGAGAACTTTTCTATCACTGGAATGCAGATTTCTTCGGTGGCGCCCGGATACACAGTGGATTCGAACACCACGGTGGCGCCGCGCTTCATGTGGCGGCCGCAGGTTTCCGATGCGCCGACCAGCGGCGAAAAATCAGGCTGGTGCGCATCATCCACCGGTGTCGGCACGGCCACGATGATGAAGTCGGCATCCTTCAGCGCAGCCCCGTCGGTCGTGACCGTCAGCTGCGTTGCCGCACGCAGGTCATCGGAACTGACTTCGCCGGTCGGATCGAAGAACTCCCGGTAGGCGGCCACCTTGGCCGCCGACATGTCGACGCCGACGGTCGGCATCTTCTTTCCGAACTCGACAGCCAGCGGAAGTCCGACGTAGCCGAGGCCGATCACAGCAACTTTGGTCATGATGTCTACTCTTCGAAAAAACGATGAAATCGTGCCTGGAGGCCTACAGTGTCTTCAGCAGCGATGCCGCTTCGCCGGAACGGCCGTAGCGGTCACCCAGCGCAGAGAGCGTCTCCAGTTCCTTGCGCGCTTCGGCCTTCTTCCCGACCTTGATGAGCGCGCGCGCCAGCGTGAAGCGGAATTCATAAACCTTGGGCGAGGAGGCAACCGCATCCTGCAGCATCTTTATCCCGCGTTCCGCTTCCCCTGAATCGACCAGGATTTCGCCATAGGTGTCGAGGACAGCCGGTGCCGTCGGCCCGAGCTTGTAGGCCTTCTCGGCGTATTCGCGGGCCTTCGGATCGGAGCGTCGATGCGCCAGCCATGCCAGATTGTTCAGGATCACCGGATTTTCCGGCAGCAGCGCGTAAAGCTGATCATAGTATCGACGCGCCTCGTCGTACTGCTGGTTCTTCATCGCGAGATCGCCCAGGAACATCCTGAATTTCGGATCTTGCGGCGACGACTTGAGCCACTCATCTGCGAGCGCCGTGGCGTCCTTGGCATTACCCGCACGCACGAGTGCGGCATAGAGCAGGATCGCATGGTTGCTGTCATGGGCACGCGCATAGGCGTCACGCAGCGGCTTGATCGCCATCTGGGGCTTGTTCGCACCGAGCAGGATCTCGCCTTCCTTGGCATACCCGTGCGGCTGCTTGGGCTGCCTCTTCTGCATGTCACGCGCCACTCGCAGCGCTTCCTCGACGTTGTCCTGCTTCAAGTAGATCCTGATGGCCAACACATAGGCATCCATCAGGTCCGGCCGCAGGCCCAGCGCCTTGTGTACGGACTGGAGAGCGTCCGACTCATGCCCCCCCGCCAGCTGGACGTTCGCGAGTTGCATCAGGGGCAGTACGTTCTGCGGATCGCGGGCCACGATGCGCGACAGGGTCGTCGCCGCGTCGTCGTGGCTACCTTTGGCAGACTGCGCCAGCGCAAGCGTTTCAAGCACATTCGCGTCGTCGGGGAAAACCACCGC
The DNA here is from genome assembly GCA_036567405.1 of Methyloversatilis sp. Classification (GTDB taxonomy): domain Bacteria; phylum Pseudomonadota; class Gammaproteobacteria; order Burkholderiales; family Rhodocyclaceae; genus Methyloversatilis. The sequence continues at coordinate 1,937 of DATCUL010000197.1, forward strand.
CGCATCCCCTGAAACCTTCACCGCCTTGTCGAACTGATTGGCCGCAAGATAGAGACGCCCGAGGAGAATGCGTGGCGCGGGAAGTTTGGGATTGGCGTCAATTGCCTTCTCCAGCAGCTTGGCTGCCGCCGCAACGTCCTTGCGTTCCGAGACCTTCAGCCCAGCCAGCGCCATCAGAGCATCTGGATGGCCCGGGCTCTTGCCCAGGATCTTTTCATAGCGCCCCTCGGCATCCTGCAGATGCTTCTCGCTCAGATCGAGCCTGGCAAGACTGGCAGCGGCCGGAAAATAGTCCGGCTGGATTTCAAGCGCTCGTTCGAAACTCTTGCGTGCCCCCGGAAGATCCTTCGCAACCAGCAGGGCAGCGCCACGCAGATTGTGCGTGACAGGATCGTTCGGACGCTTTTTTTCCATCCCGGCAATCGCGTCGAGCGCCCCGCGCGCATTGCCACTGCGCAGCTGGGTCGCAATCAGCAGCATGTCGGCCGTCGTGTCATCGCTGTCAAGGCGGGTCGCCGTCTCCAGTTCGCTGATGCCACCCGTCTTGTCCCCTTGCGCCAGCCTGCTTAATCCGAGGCGTGAATGCATCACCGGGTCGTTGGGCGCCTTTGCAGCTGCGAGTTCAAAAGCCTTCGATGCGGCCGCGTTATCACCTGCAGACATGTGCACCTGCCCGGCCAGCGACAGTACGGACGGATCGTTCGGGTGTTCCTTCAGAAGCGGCACCAGCGCCTGCTGAGCCTTTGAAGCGCGTCCGTTGCGAAGATAGGAGGCAATCAGGATCTTGCGCACGGTCCTTGTTTCACCACCGTTGGCAATCACCTTTTCGGCCACCTGTTCCGCCTGCGCATAGGACTTCAGTTCAAATTCGATCTGCGCGGAAAGCGCCAGGGAGGGCAAATGACCGGGATACAGCGCAAGCATCTTGTTGATCCGCTCCCTGGCCTCGACGAATTTCTTCTCCTTGACCAGCACCAGCGCATCCAGATAGTTGCCTTCCGGCGCCTTGGGTGCAACCTTGTGAAACGCAGCCAACTCCTTGCGCGCATCTTCAAGACGGCCCAGATTGGCGTTGCCGACAACCACGGCATAACGCGCACGCAGATGATCTGGCTTGAGCTCATACACCTTCCGGTAGGACGCCATCGCGGCGTCGACCCGACCCTGTGCCGCATTGATGTCAGCATCCAGGAACCATGCTTCCGGACCGCCGTTGCCAGCATCCATGACTTGCTTCAGGAGTGCCTTGCCGCCTTCGATGTCGTCCTGCGAGGCCAGCAGTCTGGCCTTGCCGACCAGCGCGTAGACAGCGTCCGGCTTGAGCGCAAGCGCGGCATCAAAGTTCGTCCGGGCGCCATCCGGATTGCGCGTCTGCATCGCGGCGTAACCGAGCGCAGCCTTGAGTTCGGCCTGCGCCGCCGGATCGTTCAGCTTGGTCGCGCCGAAGCGCGACAGCGCCTGCGCCTGCTCGCCCGCCTCGACCATGGCCCGCACCAGCATCGGCGCCACCGCGGATTCAGGCACACCGAGATCCTGTGCCTTCTTCAGTTCCTTGACCGCCGACGGCATGTCGCCAGTCTCGAAATAGATCTTGCCCAATTCGAAGCGCGCATCCGGGAAATCCGGATTCTTCTGCAATGCGTTCTTCAGCTGGATCAGCGCCGTGTTCGTATCCTTGCTCTTCAATGCCGAGCGGGCAGCATCGAGCATCTGCTCGGGAGACGACGACAACCGGTCACACCCTGACGCGCCGAACGCCAGGGCAAGCATCACGCAGAGCAACCTCGCTGTCGTACCCGGCAAAGAACCAGAAGTGCGCACCATGAAATCTCCAGAGAATTACCGCAGTCCGAACCTGTTCATCAGGTCGTACAGCGTGGGCCGGCTCACGCCGAGTATTTCAGCCGCCTTGACCATGTTTCCATCAACACGGGCCAGTACGCTGACGACAGCCCGCCGTTCTGCATCTTCTCGAACCTGACGCAGATTGAGGAAGGTTTCGCCATCATCGGCCGGCTTGAGTCCGAGATCGGCCACCGATATCTGGCTGCCATCGGCCATGATGGTCGCCCGCTTGATGCAGTTTTCAAGTTCGCGCACGTTGCCCGGCCATTTGTGCGCCTCGATCGCAGCAACGGCCTCGCGCGAAAGGGTGAGGGAACTGCGTCCCTGCTCGCCAGCGAAGCGCTTGACGAAGGAGTGCGCCAGCAGCGCCACGTCTCCTTCGCGTGCGCGCAACGGCGGAATCGTGACGACGATTTCGGCGAGCCGGTAATAAAGATCCTCCCGGAACCGCGCCTCGCCTATCAGCGCCTGCAGATCCTGGTGCGTGGCACAGACGACCCGGACATCGATCGGAATCTCCTCCCGGCCGCCCAGCCGCTCGATCACGCGCTCCTGCAGGAAACGCAGCAGCTTCGCTTGCAGCGGCCCCGGCAGATCCCCGATTTCATCAAGGAACAGGGTGCCCTTGTTGGCAACCTCGATCTTGCCCGGGGTCTGCTTGGTGGCGCCGGTGAACGCACCTTTCTCGTAACCGAACAGTTCGCTTTCAAGCAGATTGTCCGGAATGGCAGCGCAGTTGATCGCGACGAAGCGTTCTCCGGCACGATCCGAACGATCGTGCAGCGTCTTGGCCAGCACCTCCTTGCCGGTACCGCTCTCGCCAAGAAGCAGAACGGTCGCACGCGTGGCCGACACCTTCTCGATGGTACGCAGCACGCGCAGCATGTCGGCATCGCGTGTGATGAAGCGGCCTTCGACACCGAGATTCTGGTTGGCGAGCCGCACGTTCTCGGCCTGCAGGTCGTGCAGGCGGAACGCGCGTTCGATCAGTAGCGCCAGCATGTCCGGCTCGAACGGCTTGGCATAGAAATCGTAGGCGCCCATGCCGATGGCGCGCAGCGCGTTCGCCCGGTCGTTCTGACCAGTCAGCACGATGACTTTTGATTGCGGCGCCAATGCGGTGATCTCGCCCAGCAACGCCATGCCTTCGGTGACATCGTCCGGCGCGGGCGGCAAACCGAGATCCATCGTGATCACCGCCGGCTCATGCCGCCTGATCTGCGCCAGCGCCGATTCACGGTCGCTCGCCAGTACGACTTCATAGTCGTCGAAACTCCAGCGCATCTGCTTCTGCAGGGCAGGGTCATCCTCGACGATCAACAGCGTACGCCCCTTGTCTGCCATGTGACTCCCGGTCATGCGACGGCCAGGCCAGCCGTCTGCTGAGGAAACACGAGCCGGAACAGACTGCCCCGGCCCGGCTCGCTATCCACTTCTATACGGCCGCCCAGATCCTGGATATAGCGAAAGCTTTCATATGCGCCGATGCCCATTCCATTGGCCTTGGTTGACTGGAAAGGCTTGAACAGACGCTCGCGCACGAATTCTTCGGTCATGCCACAGCCGGAATCCTCCACCTCGATCACGACTCCGTCGCCATCCTTGCGCGCCCGGATACTGACTTTACCGTTTTGCGGCGTGGCATCCAGTGCATTCTGCACAAGATGCCCCACAACCCTCTCGATACGGTCCTCATGCGCCCGGATGAACAGTCCGCTCTCGGCATCCAGCTCCAGCGCACATGCCGTCCGGACACGTGCGCGATGCAGACGCTCGAGCAAGGGAGAAAGTGCGACCGGCGCAGCCTGCTCGATCGGCTGTGTCCCGGAGCGCAGCTGCAGCAACATGCTGTTCATGCGACCGACCGCGTGTTCGATGGTATCCAGCATGTCCTGCTGGAATTCAGGATTGTCATGGTGCTTCTTTGCGTTCCGCAGCAGCAATGACAGCTGGGCGATCAGATTCTTCAGATCGTGCACCACGAAGGCACTCATCTTCGAAAACGCTTCGAACTTCTTGGCTTCTATCAGGCCCTCCATCGCCTGGGTCTGATTCAGTACCCCGGCAACCTGGCGGCCGGCCGTCTTCAGCAGATCGCGTACTTCCCAGTTCAGATCGAGCAGGGCGCGCGGGCGGCCAAGCACGACAAAACCGAGCGGCATGTCCTTGCTGCCCAGCGGACAGATGAGCCACGCATCCGGTATCCGGGCCACCCATTCAGGCAGGCGAAGATCACCGTACACACCCGGACGTGACCGATGCTCCTCGATGTTGATCACCCACATGCGATCAAGCAGCAGCCTGACCAGCGGACTGTCGGCCGGCTCGCGGGCATCGAGCATCGGCACATTGAGGCGGGCAGCCGGCGCGTAGTGACCCTGCTCGCTGCGCAGCCACAGCATGCCACCCGGGCTTTCGACCAGATCAGCCATGACGCGGATCGACGCCTCGCGCAGCGCATCGACACTGGAAGCGCTGTAAAGCGTGTCCGCGAGTTTCAGCCACTCGGCGCGATAGTCGTAGCGCAGGCTGAAGAAATGCTTGTTGATGAAGACGCGCAACCAGGCACGCACGCTGCCCGACGCGATTGAGGCAAGCAGACCAAGTGCGCCGGCTGCCAGCACGACGGTCTGCAGCGCGCGTCCCCACTCGCCACCGAAGTAGCGCACGTAGTAGCCGGCCAAGGCGATCAGCAGCAGCGCCCCGCCGGAAATCACCAGCGCCGACGTGTGGAACACCGCTTCGCGCGACACGTTCAGGCGGATCGACCATTCGCGTATGCGCGCCGAGGACGCCGCAAAAAGCGGGATTGCGAGCGCATGCAGCAGTCCGCGCGCAGCCCAGAGCGTCGTGTCCTGCTCGCGGAACATCAGCGATTCGGAGAAGAAATACAGATCGAAGATCAGCGTGAAAGCCAGGCCCAGCGTCATCGGCTTGATGCCCCAGCGCCACTGCAGCGGTGTATTCCGGTAGAACTGCTCGGTCATCACCGCACCGAGCAGACTGAGCCCGAGACCACTCGCCATGAACCATATGAATGCCGACTTGCCGGTCGGCACCAGCCAGGACAACACGACGTAGCCGATGGCACACGGTGTCACCAGAGCGATCAGCAGACGCAGCAGCCACGATGGACTGCGAAGCAGGCGGGAAAGCGGCTGCCGGCCCTCGGGGTCGACAACGCAAGCGGCAAGGAACAGCAGGAAGATGACGTAATGCAGCGCGTCGGCCGCATGCGCCAGCATCCAGAGCAGCGGATGGGGCTGCAGCACGAAGCCGGCCGACAACGCACACCACGTTGCCCCCCAGATCATGCAGAACGCCAGCAACCTGGCGCGCGGGGACTGCTTGGTACCCATCAGCAACTGCAGTCCGAAGACCGCAAAGCCGACGAAGGCGACGCCGTAGGCGTAAAGCGCGAATGCTGCCGGGAAGGAATCCATCTGCGGGCCGGGACGAGATCGGAACGGCTACATTGTGCCCGCCGCCGGGAGGCGCGTCATCGAACGCCGGCCATGGCCGGCGTTCGATGCGGTTCAGCGTGCGCCGTCGCCGGTGAGCACGACGCGCACCGTCTGCAACAGGACGAGGATGTCGAGGAACAAGGTGTGGTTCTTCACGTAGTACAGGTCGTACTGCAGCTTCTGAACTGCATCATCCACGGATGCGCCATAGGCGTATCGCACCTGCGCCCAGCCTGTGATGCCCGGCTTGACCGAGTGGCGTGCCGCATAGAACGGTATCTGGTCGGTCAGCTGATCGACGAAGAAAGGGCGTTCCGGACGCGGTCCGACGAAGCTCATGTCACCGTGCAGAACGTTGAAGATCTGCGGCAGTTCGTCGATGCGCGTCTTGCGGATGAAGTGCCCGACGCGGGTGATGCGGTCATCGTTGCTGCCGGCCCAGCGCGGTTTGCCGTCTGCCTCGGCGTCAAGCCGCATGCTGCGGAACTTCAGTACCTTGAAGGTGCGACCGCCCTGACCGACGCGTTCCTGGCTGTAGAACACCGGAAAACCGGACTCGATCGCAATCGCGATGGCTGCCAGCAGCATGATCGGCGCCGTCAGCAGCAGTAGCACCGTCGCCGCGACCACGTCGAACAGCCGTTTCACGATGGTGCGCCCCATGCCCTGACGGAATCCGTCGCCGTAGATCAGCCAGCTGGCCCGCAGCGAATCCAGACGCACCTGACCGCGCATGCGTTCGAAGAAACTCGAAAGATCGTTGACCGTCACGCCAGCCAGCTTGCAGTCGAGCAGTTCGCGCAGCGGCAGCACACCGCCACGGCGTTCGCGCACCGCGACCACGATTTCGTTGGCCCGATGATCGCGGGCAAGCTGCATGACGCAACTGCCTTCCGGCATGACCATCGCCGCCGGCACTTCGACTTCGCTGTCGGCACCGACCGGAACAAAACCGACGATGGTGTGCGTCGCACTTGCCGACGTCGACACGCTGGCCCACACCGACGCCGCCTCGGGCCCGGTTCCGACCACGAGAATGCGGCGGGTAAATATGCCCGCACCGTCTGCCTGAACGAACGAGGCGGCGCGCAGCAGCAGGATGCCGCCAAAACCGAGACAGAGCGACAGATCCAGCGCCGGCATCGCCATGCTGCCCTGAGGCATCAGGCGGAACACCATGTAGGCAACCGGCAGTCCGAGCAGGAAGGCAAACAGCACGCGGCCGACGAGTTCCGACAGATTGCGCGGCTGCTCTCGCTGATAAAGACCCAGTGCGCTCATCAGAACGGTCATCAGCGATGCAAAGACCGAAGCCGGCAGAAGTGCCGGAAGCAGGGTTTCGATGCTGCCCGGTGCGCTGATCCAAGCCGCGCCAAAGCCGGCAATCAACAACACGATCGCCTCGGCGATTAGTCTCATGAGCGTGACGGAAGGTACGTAGTGACTGAACAGCCTGACCACAATGAACCCCTTTTAGGCTGCCCGGGAAAAACCGGGCCGGCCGCTGATGTTGTTCCGACGCCAGTACGCCGGCTGTATCGAGCGCGAAAGATATGTGGCTGCGCATCAATCACGCGTGAATCCCATCACGGGAAACCGCCGCGACAGCACGATGTGATAACTGGAGCACGTTGCGACGCCGTTTCAGCGACACCAGAGGGACGTGACGACACAAAAATCCACAAAACCGCACCGGAAAATCATGTCGTTCATGCCTGACTGACAGGCGTGCAAACGATCAGACCAGCAGCTGGACCGGTTCGGGGTGGCCGAGGAAGCCGAGCGGGCTGGCCGAGAAGCCGTAGGCGCCGGACTGGAATACCGCGATCAGATCGCCGGGAACGGCGAGCGGCAGATCGACCTTGTCGGCAAGAAGGTCGAGCGGTGTACAGAGCGGACCGACGACACTGGCCGGCCCCATCGGAGGTTCATCCATGCGATTGGCCAGCGCAACCGGATAGTTGCGCCGGATCACCTGGCCAAAGTTGCCTGATGCCGCAAGATGCTGGTGCATGCCGCCATCGACGATCATGAACGCCTGCCCGCGCGACATTTTGCAATCGGTCACCCGACACACGTAGACACCGGCTTCGCCCACCAGATAGCGGCCGAGTTCCAGCACCAGCTCCGCACCCGGTGCCCGCGTGCGCGCTTCGTCAGCGATGACGGCGAGCGCATCGCACACCGGTTCGAGTGCAAGTGCCCGCTCCCCCGGGAAATAGGGGATGCCGAATCCGCCGCCCAGATTCAGCACCTTGAGCGGCCCCGGCGCATCGTCGCCAAGACGCAGCAGCAGTTCGAAGCTGCGGCGTTGCATTTCGATCAGCGCATCGGCGTTGAGATTCTGCGACCCGGCGTAGATGTGGAAGCCCTCGAACGCCAGCCCGAGCCGGCCGATGCGCTGCAACAGCGCCGGCACCAGCTCCGCATCCACCCCGAACTGCCGGGATCCGCCTCCCATGCGCATGCCGGCAGACCGCAGTTCGAAGTCCGGATTCACACGCACGGCCACCCTGGCCACCCAGCCCGTCGCCTCCGACAGTTGCGCCAACAAGTCGACCTCGCGCACCGACTCGACGTTGATCAGCACGCCGGCAGCCAGCGCCTGACGCAGTTCTCCTTCACTCTTGCCCGGTCCGGCGAAACTGATGCGGACCGGCGCCATGCCGGCATCCAGCGCGGTCCGCAATTCGCCGCCAGAGGCCACGTCCAGCCCGTCCACCCGCTGCGCCATGAAGCCGACCAGCGCAGGCATCGGATTGGCCTTCATTGCGTAGTGCAGTTGCACGCCCGCCGGCAGCAGACGGCGCAGGGCCTGCACACGACGCTCGATCACGCTGCGATCGTAGGCGTAAAAGGGTGTGCGCCCGGCCATCGCCGCGACGCGCGATACCGGCTGGCCATTGATCAGCAACTCGCCATGCTTCGTGGAAGCGAATTCGTTTTGCGCGTGCCGGGGCGCCGCGTTCGAAAGTTCGTTCATGTTTGCGACGTCGGAAAGTCGGCCAGACGGCTGCGCGCCTCGCTTTCGATGCGGGGCCGGTCCAGCTTGCCATTGGGGTTGCGCGGCAGTGGCGCCATGCAGACCAGGAAATGCGCAGGTACCTGAAAAGCCGGGAGCCGCATGCGGCACAGGGTGCGCAGCGATTCTACGTCGACCTCCATGCCCTCTGGCGCACAGAAGGCAACGGCGATGACCTGACCCAGTTCCGGGTGCTCGACACCGAAAGCCACGCATTCGGCCACCTGACCCGTGGCAAGCAGCGCCTCCTCGATTTCGGTCGGGCTGACCCTGTAGCCGGACGTCTTGATCATTTCGTCGCGGCGACCGACGAAATACAGGAAACCGTCGTCGTCCATGCGTACCGTGTCGCCGGAAAACACCGCGATCTCGTCGCGTACCAGTCCGGACGGACGGATGCCGGATGCGGCCGGCAGCGGCCGGAATCGCTCGACCGTACGCGGCACATCGTTCCAGTACCCCTGGGCAACCAGCGGCCCGCGCTGCACCAGTTCGCCGGCTTCGCCGGGCTCGCAAGGACTGCCGTCGGCGCGCAGCACCAGCACCTCGGCGTTCGGAATGGCCTTGCCGATCGAGTCCGGACGACGGTCGATTTCTTCCGGCGGCAGATAGGTCGCGCGGAATGCTTCGGTCAACCCGTACATCAGAAAGGGACGGGCCGACGGCAGGCGCTGCCGCAGGGCATCGAGCGTGACGCGCGGCATCCGTCCGCCCGTGCTGGCGAAGTAGCGCAGATGGCCGTCGATCGTCTCCGGCCACTTCAGCTGCGCTATCTGCATATATAAAGGAGGGACGGCAGTCAGCCCGGTGACCCGCTCGGCAGCCATCACCTTCACCAGATCGCGCGCCAGCAGGTAATTCAGCAGCACAACCCGCGCGCCAACCAGAAAAGCCGTCGTCAGCTGCGAAAAACCCGCGTCGAACGACAGCGGCAGCGCCGCCAGCAGCACGTCCTCACGGTGATTGCCCAGATAAGCAGCCACGCTGCCGGCTCCGGCCACCATGTTCGCATGCGACAGCACCACGCCTTTGGGCTGGCCGGTACTGCCGGACGTGTAGAGGATGGCCGCGACGTCACAGTCGATCACCCGATGCGAAGCACCGGACGACGCGTCAAGCAGCTGCGCCCACGACACGGTTCCGGCTGCTCCCTCCTCGACCAGAATCACGTGCCGCAGCTCGGGGCATGCATCCTTCACTTCACCCAGGGCCGCAAGGCGGGCCTGCGACGTGACCAACACGCGGGCACCGCTGTCGCGCAGGATGTGGGCCACCTGGTCCGCCTTGAGCAACGGATTGACCGGCACCAGCACGGCGCCCGCCGCGGCCGCCCCGAAGCTCGCCACCACGGTCTCGAAACGCTTGTCCAGATAGACGGCCACCCTGTCACCGCGGCCGGTACCGAGCGCCACGACGCCACCGGCAAATGCCCTTACCTGCTGCGCCAGCGCGCCATAGGACAGCGAACCGCCCTCCGCGCGCAGCGCGCAGGCGTCCGGATCGCGTCCGGCGGCGTGCTCGATCAGATGGTGCAAGAGGGTTGGAACGGACATGAATGGCAACGGACAGGGCGTACGGGAGGCAAAACCTATACTATCGCGGCCCCGGATGTGACAAATTCAATCTTGAAGCTTGGAGAGGAACTGGTGTGGACACGCGGCACATCTTGCGCGAACTGCTGAGGCAGGAGCTGAGCCTCGGCGCGCGCGCCGAGGCACTGGCCGACGACACGCCACTGCTGGGCGCGCTGCCCGAACTCGATTCGATGGCGGTCATCGCGGTCATCACCGCCCTGGAGGAGCGCTTCGGCATCACCCTGGACGACGCGGAAATCGACGGCAGCACGTTTGCCACCTTCGGATCGCTGAATCGCTTCATCGTGGAGCATCTGGGCGTCTGAATCCATCCCGCCCGCAGCACCTCACATCACCGCGAGCCCCGCAGCGAGCACGGTGAGCAGCAGAAGCACGGCAGCCACCTTGCGCCGCCGGCCATGTCGGTCCAGCCGATGCAACAGTGCGGACAGCCGCACCGACAGGCTCGGATCGAGCAGTTCGCCGCCCTGCCCGTACTGACGCGCAAGTTCCGCGACCGACACGAAGCGCAGCGTCGGCTGCGCGACCAGCGCGGCCGACGCCAGATCGCCCACCGCGCGCACGCTGTCTTCGGGCTGCGCGGCCGCTCCGACGAAGTTCGAGCGGTGCGTCTCGAGCAGCAGCGGACGGCGCTGCGCCCATCGGGCAGCCAGGGCGGCCAGTCCGCGCTCGGCGCGATGCCCACGCACCGGCTCGTAATAGTCGTTGCGCACCATGGCCATCAGTCCTGACGGGCAAGGCTGGCCATTGCGGTAATGAATACCCGTATCAACCGGCAGACCATCGGCGCCGCGCTGTTCGTAGCGCTCGCCCGGCGTCACCAGCACGCGGATACCTTCGCGCGCCCACGCCTGTTCCACACACTCGTTCCATACAAAAGTCGGCGGCACCACCACTGCCGGCGTGACGCCGAAGCATTGGCGATAGGTCGCGACCTCTTCCGCCACCCGGTTGCGGATATCGGCGTCATCAAGCCTGCGGGACGGCAGCGTGGACGCATCGGTCCAGCGACTCTGCAAGGGCGACGGCAAGCGTTCGGTTTCGACGAACGGCGCATCGGCAAGCCAATTCCGGACCTGCGGATCATTCGCTGCCGCATTCGCCAGCACAGCAGGATGATAGTGCTCCATGCCGTGCAGCTGCAGGTCGAACACACCGGCTGCCACGCCAGCGTGGATCGCATTGACCACGGGTTCGAAGCACGGGTCCGCCAGCGTCACGCGTGCCGCGGTCAGCGCATCGGCCGGTGCACCGGCGACACCCGGACCGGCGAGCACGACGCCCAGTGTCATCACCGGATGACGACCGGTCGAATCGCGATGACGGCCCAGCTCGGCCGCGATGTCGCGCAAGGCATCGGCCTGGGCAAGCGGTCCGTAGCCCCAGTCATCACCCTCGAACACCATCACAGGCTGACGCAGACAGGGTTCGCTCCACGCAGACGCGATTTCGCGCCTGAGCGCATACAGAGCGAAACACCACAACAGCAGAACACCGAGCAGCCAATACATTGCCACCTCCCCGAGGTGCGCACTTTCGCACAGCAACGGCTGGGCACACGCCGCCATCGGCTGGCGATCCGTGACTGATGGCACTGCGGACACCGAGTACCGGGCCTCACCCACTACCAGACCGGAGGACAGGCCGGGATAATCGCGAACGTTCCTTTGCCGGCCGTTCGTCCATCGGCCGTCGTCAATCCTTTGGCCCACGCCCCCCGAGATCGACCACTCATGTCCACCGATTCGCGCCCGATCCGGAACGTCGCCGCGGCATGTCTGCTCTACGTCTTCCTCATTCTGTGGGGCAGCCTCTATCCCTTCACCGACTGGCATCACGAGGCCGAAACCTTCGGCTTCCTCACGGCGTGGAGCCACAGCGCATTGTCGGTGCCCGATCTCGTCGTCAATGCACTGGTCTACATTCCGCTCGGGGTCTGCCTTCGCCTGCTGACGCGATCATGGCCAGTCGCCGTCTCGATCATTTTGTCGACGGTGTTCGCCGGAATGCTGAGCTTCGGCGTGGAAGCCACGCAGGCACACCTGCCTGGACGCGTGCCATCGCTGTCCGATTTCCTGCTCAACACCGCGGGCGGACTGATCGGCGCCAGTCTGGCCGGATTGCTGGCACCGCACGGACGGCTGCTGACGCGATGGCACGCCTGGCGTGCCCGGACCTTCCAGGCCACGCGCGACGCGGACCTCGCGATCGCCGCGCTGGCGGCCTGGGCCATGGGGCAGCTGACGCCTTTCGTGCCATCGTTCGACCTGGGCGGACTGCGCCACGGTCTGGCGCCGCTGGCCGCAACGCTGCAGGACCCGGCGACTTTCGATTTCGCCCGCATGGCGGTCAGCGCGCTGGAGATCTTCGCGCTCGTACTGCTGGCACGTGACGCGCGTATCCGCAGCGTTTCGTTGAACCGCGCGCTATGGACCTTTGCCTTTGTCGTGCTGGCGCTCAAGGTAGCCATCATCAGCCGACAGCTGTCGGCCGAGGCGCTGGCAGGTACGGCTGCCGGCCTGTCGCTCGGCCTCGGCTTCCCGCGCCGACTGAAGCCCTGGCGCCCCGCACTCGCCCTGCTGGCCATGACGCTGGCGCTGGTGACCAGCGAACTGACGCCGGAAGCCGGTGCACTGCGCCAGATGAACTGGATACCGTTCGTCGCCCACATGAGCAACCCGATGCTGGGCGTCAGCGTGCTGATCGACAGCGTGTGGCCCTATCTCGTGCTGTCAGCCGCAATGTGCCGCCTGGGCCACCACCAGCGCTCATCGGCGATCAGCATCATCGTCCTCTGCGGTGCGCTGTCATTCGGACTGGAATGTCTGCAGCAGTACATTCCCGGCCGAACCCCTGACATCACGACAGTCACCGTCGCGATACTGACCGTCTTGACCGTGGTGCGACATGCCGGCTACTTCACTGGCACTCCGACACCCGCACCGACTCATGGCCCACGACTGGCGGGCACCATGTTCGCAGCGGCCTTGCTGTGCACGGTGACCGCGCTGTGGTCGCTGGCACGCACACCGCCGCCCACCCAGCTGGCGTCCTCGCGCACCAAGGTCATGCTGCCGCCGCCGGAAGAGCTGCGCGTGCCGGAACTGCCCGGCTTCCATCACGCACATCCGCGCCTGCCCTATCCGTCGGCAGCCGACGTGACGCGGCTGCGCGCGGAGAACCCGGAGTACATCCGTCAGCTGGTTGTCCGGGCACAGGGCGGCAAGGGTGATCTCGACGCGTCCATACAGGCAGCCGTGCTGGCGCCGGAAACACAGGACATACGCACCATCGTCGAGCGGATGCTCAAGCTCAACCCGAGCTGGCGCGGCCATCAGCAGACGAAGCCGATCGCCCTGACCTACGACTGGCTCCACGACCGCATCCCACCGGACCTGATGCCGAAACTGAAGGACAAGGTGATCGAGGCCTGCAACTATCAGATCAAGGTCATCCGGCAGGAGACGCTGTCGCCCTACAACGTGTTCCTCTACAACTCGCCGCTGCAGGCACTGATGGCCTGTGCGCTGGCCGTTCACGACGACGACCCGCGCGCCGCGCCGGTCATGGCCTTCACGTACGACTACTGGATCAACCGCGTCCTGCCGGTATGGCGGCAGATAGGCGGGTACAACGGCGGCTGGCACGAGGGCAACGAATATGTCGGCATCGGCATCGGCCAGGCCATCTACCAGCTGCCCGCGATGTGGCGTTCGGCGACCGGCGAGGACCTGTTCAGGAACGAACCGGAAATCCGCGGCTTTCTGGACTTCCTGGTATTCCGGCAGTTGCCCGACGGCACTTCGGTTCGCTGGGGCGACGGCCGCTTCGGCAAACGCGAGATCGATGACGCTGCCGCACTGGCGCTCGAATATCGCCACGGCGCAGCCTATACGCTGGCGGCGCGGCCAAACGAACGACCGCGGCCGACCTCCTGGCCCTGGGGGCCACTGACCGACAACACGCTTTACGACACGGCTGCCGTTCAGAAGATGCCTCTGACCCACATTGCGGACGGACTGGGCCTCGTCATCACGCGCAGCAGCTGGAACAGCGACGCCACGCATCTGAGCTTCAAGGCCGGCGACAACTTCTGGTCACACAGCCATCTGGACCAGGGGTCGTTCACGTTGTTCAAGGGCGCCGCTCTGGCGATGGACAGCGGCTGCTACTGCGGCTACGGCAACGACCACCACATGAACTACCACTACCAGACGATTGCCCACAACACCGTGACGGTTACCGATCCGACCGACACGCTGCCGATGCCGGTACGCCAGGGCAAGAAGCCGCGCATCATCGCGAATGACGGCGGCCAACGACGGATAGGTTCCGGCTGGGACCTTCGCCCGGCACCGCTGGACATCGATGACTGGCGGCGCAATTACGACGAGTTCCACACCGGACGCCTGGTGAAGGTCGTCGAGCAGGACGGCCTGCTGATTGCA
>DATCUL010000198.1:0-3118 GCA_036567405.1 Methyloversatilis sp.
AGCGTGCCGGCAGCGCCTGCATCAGCGCGGCGTGCGCCTGCGGCGCCAGCCCGGCGGCGCCATGGAAGAACCAGTCGATGTCGGCGCGGCCGGCCAGGAACATGCCGCGCAGGATGAGCCCGCTGCAGGCGTCGCGGTGACGCGCCGCCCACACCGCCGCCAGCGTTGAACCCCAGGAGCCGCCGAACACCAGCCAGCGCGCGATGCCCAGATGGCGGCGCAGCGCCTCGATGTCCTCCACCAGCGCGTCGGTGTGGTTGTGTTCGAGCCCGCCCTGCGGCGTGCTCAGGCCGCAGCCGCGCTGGTCGAACAGCACGACGCGGTGGTGCGCCGGATCGAAGAAGCGGCGCTGGCGCGGCGAGCAGCCGGAACCCGGGCCGCCGTGCAGGTAGAGCGCCGGCTGGCCGTCCGGATTGCCGCACTGCTCGTAACGGATGCGGTGTCCGTGTCCGACTTCGAGCCAGCCCGAGTCGTACGGTTCTATCGGTGGGTGCAGCATCGGTGTGCAGGAGGGCGACATGGGGCCGTCGCGTGGGTCGGTCGGGCTCCGATGTTAGCCGATGCCGGGCATGCCGGTAGCGGCAGCCCATGGGACAATCGCGCCATGGATGATCGGATACACCGGGTGGAGCGGCTGGGGCAGGTGTTCACCCGCGACGACATGGTCGGGCGGATGCTCGCGCTGCGGCGCAACGCCGGTCGCGTGCTCGAACCGTCGGCCGGCGACGGCGCCTTCTCGCGGCGTCTGCCCGGTTGCACCGCGCTCGAACTCGATCCGTCGGTGGCGCCGGATGGCGCACAGGTGATGGACTTCTTCGCCTATCCGCTGACCGAGCAGTTCGATACCGTCATCGGCAATCCGCCCTATGTGCGCCATCAGGACATCCTGCCGGCGACGCGCGAGCGGCTCGACAGCACGCTGTTCGACCGGCGCAGCAATCTCTACCTGTTCTTCATCGAGAAGTGCGTGCGCCACCTCAGGCCGGGCGGCGAGCTGATCTTCATCGTGCCGCGCGACTTCATCAAGCTGACGGCCGCGCGCCGGCTCAATGCCTGGCTGTTCGAGCAGGGCAGCATCACCGACTTCATCGAGACCGGCGACGCCCGCCTGTTCGGTGCCTATGTGCCGAACTGCGCGGTGTTCCGCTTCGAGAAGGGGCGCATGGACCGGCGCATGCACGACGGCCGGCGCTTCCACTGCGAGCGTGGCCAGCTGATGTTCCTGCGTGGCGACTATGGCGTGCCGCTGGCATCGCTGTTCGACGTGCGTGTCGGCGCCGTGTCGGGCGCCGACGACGTGTTCGTGCATCCGCAGGGCAATATGGAATTCGTCTGTTCCAGCACCGTCGACACCGGACTGACCCGGCGCGCCTTCTTCGACGTGCGCAACGACTGGCTGGCGCAGCACAAGCCGAAGCTGCTGGCCCGGCGGGTGCGTCCCTTCGGCGAACACAACTGGTGGCAGTGGGGGCGCGTGCACCATCGATCGGACCTGCCGCGCATCTACGTCAACAGCAAGACGCGCAAGGCGCGGCCGTTCTTCCTGCACGACTGCCCGCACTACGACGGCTCGGTGCTCGCGCTGTTCGTCCGCGATCCGGCGATCGACCTGCGGGCGGCGGCCGATCTGCTCAACGACGCAGTCGACTGGCACGAGTTGGGCTTTGTCTGCGACGGCCGCTTCCTGTTTGCCCAGCGCAGCCTGCAGAACTGCATGCTGCCGGAGGTGTTCCGCGATGTGTTCCGCAATGTGCGCTCAAGAAAATCATGAGGCTTCTTTCGCGAGTGGCGTGAGGTTGCGCGCGTGCGGCCGGCGCACTATCTGTCTCAACCACGGCGCGTCGCCGTGAAGAGAAGCAAACAACGAGGAGATTCACATGAACTGGACGACCCCGAAGGCCACCGACCTGCGTTTCGGCTTTGAAATCACGATGTACGTCGCCAACCGCTGATTCGCGGGGCTGACGAAAGACGGCGGGCCGGGTGCCCGCCGTTTTCTTTTTGTGCGCCGGCCGGCGAACAGTACCGCGCGGCCGGCCCGTTCCACCGCTAAGCTGCGTCCCGTCACCGCGCCGACCATCCGGCCGCGGCATCCGATCCGGGAAGAACATGGACCATCCGCACGCTTCGGCACTTCAGCTTGAATGGGCAACCCTGCAGCGCGACCACGAGCGGCACGAAGCCAACGCGCTCTGGATCAAGCTCGCCGCGGTCGGACTGGCGGCCCTCGCTGCGCTGTATGCGTTGCCGCTGGAAGAAGTCGCGCCGCTGCTGCTGGTCACCTGGGTGATGGAAGCCATGGCGCGCACCGTGCAGGCGCGTCTGGGCGAACGCATTCTCAAGGTCGAAACCCTGATCGCCGACGATGCCTCGCCGCTGGCCGCCTGCCAGCTGCATACCGAGTGGCTGGCCGGGCGCCCGGGTGCAGCCGGTCTGCTGGCCGAGTACGCACGGGCGGCGCTGAAACCGACCGTCGCCTTTCCGCACGCATTCCTGCTGATCCTGCAGGTCTGTCTGGCCGTGCAGGGCTCGCCGCAGGTCTGACCCTCGCGCCATCGCGACCGCACGGCGCCGCGTTGCGACAAATCAAGACGGCCGCCGTCGATGCATGCAGAATTGAAAGAGCTGCCGGGCAGTCTGCCCGGCTGAGTCCTTTCCGAACCTTCGCCGGATCGCCTGCATGACTGACACCCGTTCCCGTCCGTGGCTGCTGCTGATCGCGGTCGCGGCACTCGCCATCGCCGGATTCCTCGCCTGGAAACATTTCCGCGCACCGCCCGCAGTCAGCGCCTTCGCGTCCGGCAACGGACGCATCGAAGCCACCGAAATCGACGTCGCGACCAAGACCGGTGGCCGTCTGGACAGCGTGACCGTACGCGAGGGCGACGACGTCAGCGCCGGCCAGGAACTGGCGCGCATGGACGTGCGCGCGCTCGAGGCCGAACTGCATCTGGCCGAAGCGCAGGTCGTGCAGGCACGGCATGCCCAGGCGGTTGCGGCGGCCGGCGTCGACCAGCGGCGCAGCGAGGTGGCGACCGCCGGTTCCGTGGTGTCGCAGCGCGAAAGCCAGCTGGCGCTGGCGGAAAAGGACATCCAGCGCACGCAGCAACTGGTCGAC
>DATCUL010000199.1:0-2097 GCA_036567405.1 Methyloversatilis sp.
CCCGGACCGTGATAGGTCACCTGGCCGCCGCGGTCGGACTCGACCACCGGCACGCCGATGTCGTGCAGAAGGTGCTCACGCTTGCCGGCCAGACCGAGCGTGAACACAGGCGGATGCTCGACCTGCCAGAACTGGTCAGGCGTGCCGGCATCGCGCGCCAGCGTGAACGCCTGCATGTCGCGCCACACCGGGGTGTAGTCGGCGCGCCCGCGCTGTACGACCAGCGGTGTCAAAGGACGACTTTCACCATCGGATGGCTGCTCAGCTCACGGTACAGCGCATCGAGCTGCACACGCGACGTGGCGCGGATGGTGGCAGTCACGCTGATGTAGCGGCCGGCCGAGGACGGCCGCATTTCGAGGCTAGCCGGTTCGAAATCGGGCGCGTGTCGCAGCACCACGGCGACGACTTCCTGCGCGAAGTCGTCATGGCGCTCACCCATGATCTTCAGCGGGAAATCGGTCGGAAATTCAAGCAGGCTGTCTGTCATCGCCGGGCCTCACCAGCCGAACCAAAGGCGTATGGTGTCCCAGATGCGGCGGAAGAAGCTGCCTTCCTCGACCGGCGCCTGCGCCACCAGCGGGTATTCGCCGGCCGGCTGGCCGTCGAGCATGACCTTCATCGTACCCAGCTTCTGGCCGGCCGCCACCGGAGCGATCACCGGCGTGGTGACGGTGATTTCGCGCGTGACCTTCGCCGCCTGACCACGCGGCAGCGTCAGCACCACATCGGCCGCCGGGCCGACCGCCAGAACGGCGGCCGCGCCCTTGTACACCGCCGGCTGGGCCAGCGCCTCGCCGGCGCTCGCCACCTTCGCGTTCTCGTAGGCATTGAAGCCGTAGTTGAGCAGCGCATGCGACGACTCGATGCGGCCATGCTCGTTCGGTGCGCCCAGCAGCACCGACAGCAGACGACGGTTGTCGCGCTTGGCCGACGACACCAGACACCAGCCGGCGGCGTCGGTGTGGCCGGTCTTCATGCCATCGACGCTGCGATCCATGGTCAGCAGGCGGTTGCGGTTGCCCTGCTTGATGCCGTTGTAGGTGTAGTCGATCGTCGAATACAGCGGGTAGTACTCGGGGAAATCACGGATCAGCGCGTTGGCCAGCAGGGACAGGTCACGTGCCGTCGTGTAGTGGCCCTCCTCGGTCAGGCCGGTCGAGTTGCGGTACTGCGTGCCGGCCATGCCCATGCGCTGGGCTTCCTTGTTCATCATCTGCGCGAACGCCTGTTCGGTGCCGGCGATGGCTTCCGCCAGCGCGATGCAGGCATCGTTGCCGGACTGGATGATCACGCCGTGCAGCAGTTCGTCCACGGTCACCGGCTTGTCCGGCGCGATGAACATCTTCGACCCCCCGGTCTTCCACGCCGCCACGCTGACCGGCACCACCTGGTCCGGCTTGAGCTGGCCGGCCTTCAGTGCCTTGAAAGTCAGGTAGGCAGTCATCAACTTGGTCAGGGATGCCGGTTCGACCCGCTCGTCCGGGCGCGACTGGGCCAGCACCGCACCGGAATCGTGGTCGACCAGCAGCCAGGCGCGGGCTTCCAGTTGCGGCGGCGGTATCACGTCGGCGAGGGCGGGCAGGGATATCAGGGCGGATACGACGAGCGCGGTGCGGCGCAACAGCTTGAGCATGAATGATTACCGGGATGAATGCAGCGAACGCAGTTTACCAAAGCCGGGCGGTCACCTCGGCATGGAAGCTGCTTTTGTCGACCACGTTGTGCACTGCAATGTAAGCAGGTGTTTCAACACCGGGAACTTTCATTTCAACCCACGACTCGGAGCGGGGCCATGATTTTCACGCGCACATTCCTGCTGATTGCCGTCACGCTGGTCGCACTGTCCTCGCTGTGGTCAGGCGCTGACCCTGCTGCCTCTGCACCATCGCAGTGCGTGTCATGCACTGCTGCCATGGTACTGGATGACATGCCGGACAACACGGGCGACACCACCGCACAGGGCGCGAACGTTTCCGCCGACCCGGCCGACCCCTTCGTCGCCGGCTTCCTGCAGGCTGCTGCACCGGACACACGCGCCGAACTGGCGGCTACGCCTCCTCCCTCGTACAAGCCCGCACCCGCGCACGTTCTGCT
>DATCUL010000200.1:0-2194 GCA_036567405.1 Methyloversatilis sp.
CTGCTCGACCGCGTGCGCGGCCGCAACGAGCGCGGCAGCCTGTTGTCGCGCGCGCGTGCGCTGCCCGGCGGCTGGTGGGGCATGTGGCTGGCGCATCTGGGCATGGCGGTCAGCATCGTCGGCATCACGCTGGTCAAGGGCTTCGAACAGAACGCCGACATGAAGATGGCGCCGGGCCAGACCGCGCATCTGGCGGGCTATACCTTCCGCTTCGACGGCGCTTTCGAGCACAACGGACCGAACTACGATGCGGCACGCGGCCGTATCGTGGTGACCCGCGACGGCCAGCAGGTCGCGCTGATGGAGCCGGAAAAGCGCATGTACCGCGTGTCGAAGATGCCGATGACCGAAGCGGCGATCGAATCCGGCCTGACGCGCGACATCTATGTCTCGATGGGCGAACCGCTGCCCGACAGCGACGCCTGGATCGTGCGCATCTTCTACAAGCCCTTCGTCAACTGGATCTGGCTGGGCGCACTGATCATGGCGGTCGGCGGCGCGATCGCCGCCGCCGACCGGCGCTATCGCAAGCTCGCGCAGCGCGACGGACGACTGGCGGAGACCGCGCCGAAGGCGTCTGCCGGCCCGGTGCGGGAGGCGCACGCATGAACCGCTATCTGTGGCCGCTCGGCCTGTTCGTCGTACTGATCGGTTTCCTGTTCGTCGGCCTGTCGCTGAATCCGCGCGAGGTACCCAGTCCGCTGATCGGCAAGCCGGCGCCAGCGTTCAATGTCAGTCAGCTGGGCGATGCCGGCAAGACTTTCGCGCCGGCCGACATGAAGGGCAAGGTGTGGCTGCTGAACGTCTGGGCATCGTGGTGCGTGGCCTGCCGTCAGGAACATCCGGTGCTGGTGGAACTGGGCCGGAGCGGCGCCGTGCCGCTGGTCGGCCTGCAGTACAAGGACGAACCCGACGCCGGCCTGAAGTGGCTGGCCGAGCACGGCAATCCCTACGTGCTGTCGGCGCAGGATCGCGACGGGCGTGTCGGCATCGATTTCGGTGTCTACGGTGTGCCGGAAACCTTCGTCATCGACCGCCAGGGCGTCATCCGCCACAAATACACCGGCCCGCTGACGCCGCAGTTGCTGCGCGACGACCTGCTGCCGCTGGTCAAGAAACTCGAGGCTTCCTGACATGCGCCGCTTTGCTGTCGCACTGGCGCTGAGCGCGCTGTCGGTGTCGGGCGTCCATGCCGACGAGGCGAAGACGCTGGCCGACGATCCGGTGGTCGAGGCGCGCGTGCAGAAACTGGGCGAAGAGCTGCGCTGCCTGGTTTGCCAGAACCAGAACATCGCCGATTCGCATGCGGATCTCGCGATGGATCTGAAGAAACAGTTGCGCGAGCAGGTGAGCAGCGGTCGCAGCGACCGCGAAATCCTCGACTACATGGTCGAACGCTATGGCGATTTCGTGCTCTACCGTCCGCCGCTGAAAACCACCACGGTATTGCTCTGGGCGGGTCCCTTCGCGCTGCTGCTGATCGCGGTCATCGCGCTGGCGAGACGTCTGCGTCGCCGCACGGCACAGGCCGCGGCGGCCAACACACTGAACGCGGAGGAGCATGAACGCGCGCGCGCGCTGCTCGCCGGCGAGGAGAACAAGGCTTGACCACTTTCATCATCGGCGCGGGACTGATGCTCGTCATCGCCCTCGCTTTCGTACTTCTGCCGCTGCTGCGCGGCCGCCGCACCGCCGAACCCGAAGTGCAGCGCGCGCTGACGCTGGCCATCCACCGCGATGCGCTGTCCGAACTGGACCGTGATCTCGCGGCCGGCCTGATCGACGACGCGCAGTACCGTATCGCCTGTTCCGAGCTGGAGCGGCGTGTGCTCGACGAGGCCGGCGGTGTGCCGGCGCCTGCTGCGCGCACCAGCGGCCGCTGGGTGGCTGTCGCCGCCGCGCTGGTCGTGCCGGCACTGGCGGTGCCCGTCTATCTGGTGCTCGGGCAGCCGCTGGCGGTCGATGCACCGCGCAGCACGCCGGTGGCGGTACAGCCGGAAGTGACGCCGGAGCGGATCAAGGCCATGGTGGCGCAGCTGGCGGAACGACTGAAGAACGAGCCGGACAATGTGGACGGCTGGCGCATGCTGGCGCGTTCGTACGCAAACCTGCAGCGTTTCGACGAGGCAGCCGACGTCTATGCCAAGCTGGTGAAACTGGCTGGCGACGACGCTCAGGTGTGGACGGATTACGC
>DATCUL010000201.1:0-5692 GCA_036567405.1 Methyloversatilis sp.
ACAGACAGGCAATGCCGGCCGCCATGACGGCGTACGGGTTGGCGCCGGACGAACCGGCCAGACGGACGGTCGAGGTCGAGGCGTTCTGCTCGTGATCGGCGTGCAGCGTCAGGATGCGGTCGACCGCCTTGACCAGCACCGGGTTCGGAACGTATTCCTCGCACGGCGTGCCGAACATCATGTACATGAAGTTCGCGGCGTAGCTCAGGTCGTTGCGCGGGTACATGAACGGCTGGCCGATCGAGTACTTGTATGCCATCGCGGTGATGGTCGGCATCTTGGCGATCAGGCGGTTGATCGAGATGTCGCGGTGGGTCTGATCCGAGATGTCCATGCCGTCGTGGTAGAAGGCGGACAGCGCGCCGACCACGCCGGCCATGATGGCCATCGGGTGAGCGTCGCGGCGGAAACCCTGGAAGAAACGGGCCAGCTGCTCATGCACCAGATTGTGGCGCATGATCTGACCGACGTATTCAGCCTTCTGCTCGGTGTCCGGCAGCTCGCTGTTCTTCAGCAGATAGCACACGTCGAGGAAGTCGCAATGCTCTGCCAGTTGCTCGATCGGGTAACCGCGATACCACAGCTCGCCCTTGTCGCCATCGATGTAGGTGATGTGCGACTTGCAGCTGGCAGTCGAGAGATAACCGGTGTCGTATGTGAACATGCCGGTCTTGGCATACATCGTGCGGATATCCACCACATCAGCGCCGACCGTGCCGCTCATGATCGGGAATTCGGTGGTCTGACCGTCGATGGTCAGCGTAGCGGTGCGTTGATTTGTCATGTCTAACCTCTTAACTTCCTCAAAATGGCCCTGGTCATCGGAGCTGCGTGTTCAGGCAGCCCGCAGTAAATCGACCATCCCCTTAAGGCGCGTCTCCTCGCACTCCTCGCGCCCACTGACAATCGCTAACAAGGTGATGTCGTCATAACGGAGCAGTTCGAATAGATCTGCCCTCTGGTTTTCGTTCAACTTTTCAAGACCGTGCTCGACAAAGCGCTGCAGGATCAGGTCCAGTTCCAGCAGCCCGCGCCTGCAGTGCCACAGCAGGCGGCCGGGACTGACCGTACGATCGTTTGCGCCGCTCATGCCTAGACAGCCCGCCGGACCATCATGTCCTTGATCTTGCCGATGGCGCGCGTCGGATTCAGGCTCTTCGGGCACACGTCCACGCAATTCATGATGGTGTGACAACGGAACAGTCGGTACGGATCTTCAAGATTATCGAGACGTTCGCTGGTCGCCTGGTCACGCGTATCGGCGAGGAAGCGGTAGGCGGCAAGCAGACCGGCCGGGCCGACGAATTTGTCCGGATTCCACCAGAACGACGGGCAGGACGTCGAGCAGCATGCACACAGGATGCACTCGTACAGACCGTTGAGTTCCTCGCGGTCTTCCGGCGACTGCAGCCGCTCGCGCTCGGGCGGGTGCTCGTCGTTGATCAGGTAGGGCTTGATCGAGTGGTACTGCTTGAAGAACTGCGTCATGTCCACGATCAGATCGCGCACCACCGGCAGGCCGGGCAGCGGACGCAGAACGATGGGCGACGGCAGGTCCTTCATGTCGGTCAGACAGGCCAGACCGTTCTTGCCGTTGATGTTCATCGCGTCCGAGCCACACACACCTTCACGGCAGGAGCGGCGAAAGGACAGCGAGTCGTCCTTGTCCTTGAGCTTGACCAGAGCGTCGAGCAGCTTGCGTTCGGTGCCGTCGAGATCAAGCGAGATCGACTGCATGTAGGGCTTTTCGTCGCGATCCGGGTCGTAGCGATAGATACTGAATTCGACAGTACGGGCGGTCATGCTGTGATCCTCAATAGGCGCGCTTCTTGAGCGCGATGGTATCGACGGTGAGCGGCGTCAGGTTAACCGGCTTGTACTGGAGCTTGTCGCCATCCTTGAACCACAGGGTGTGCTTGAGCCAGTTCGCGTCGTCACGGCCGTCCGGACGTTCCGGCGTATCGGCAGCGTCGTCGCGCACATGCGCACCACGCGACTCGGTACGCGCATTGGCCGACACGATGGTCGCCTTGGCAACCTCGATCAGGTTGTCCAGTTCGAGCGCCTCGAGGCGCGCGGTGTTGAACACCTGCGACTTGTCCTTGATTTCGGTGCTGGCAACCTGCTTCGCGATTTCCGTTATCTTGCTGACGCCTTCTTCCAGCATGTTCTTGAAACGGAACACGCCGCAGTGCGCCTGCATCGTGCGTTGCATCGCGAGACGGGTTTCACCGACCGACGCGCCGCCGGTCTGCGTATTCAGGCGGTTCAGGCGGGCCAGCGAATAGTCGGCAGCATTGGCCGGCAGCGGCTTGTGGGCCGCCGGCTGTGCCTTGATGTACTCGACCATGGACTCGCCCGACGACTTGCCGAACACCAGCAGGTCGAGCAGCGAATTGGTACCGAGTCGGTTGGCGCCGTGCACCGACGCACAGGCGCACTCGCCGGCAGCGTAGAAACCGCGCACCGGCTCGCTCATGTTGCCGTTCTTCGGCATCACGACCTCACCACGGTAGTTGGTCGGAATGCCGCCCATCTGGTAATGGCAGGTCGGCACCACCGGCAGGGGCTCCTTGATCGCGTCGACGCCGGCGAACTGGATGCCGATTTCGCGGATGCCGGGCAGGCGCTTCATGATGGTGGCCGGATCGAGGTGAGTGATGTCGAGCATCACATGGTCCTTGTTGGGACCGCAGCCACGACCTTCGTTGATTTCGGTGACCATGGCGCGCGACACCACGTCGCGCGACGCCAGATCCTTCGCATTCGGCGCGTAGCGTTCCATGAAGCGCTCGCCATCCCTGTTGCGCAGGATGCCGCCTTCGCCGCGCACACCTTCGGTGATCAGCACGCCGGCGCCGGCAACGCCGGTCGGGTGGAACTGCCAGAACTCCATGTCTTCGAGCGGAATGCCGGCGCGAGCCGCCATGCCGACACCGTCACCGGTGTTGATGAAGGCATTGGTCGAGCTGTAGTAGATGCGGCCGGCGCCGCCGGTGGCGAACAGCACCGCCTTGGCGTGGAAGATGAACACTTCGCCCGATTCCATTTCCATCGCGGTCACGCCGACGACGTCACCCGCTTCGTCGCGGATCAGGTCAAGCGCCATCCATTCGATGAAGAACTGGGTGTTGGCCTTGACGTTGCGCTGGTACATCGCGTGCAGCATCGCGTGACCGGTACGGTCGGCCGCGGCGCAGGAACGACGCACCGGCTTTTCGCCGAAGTTCGACATATGGCCGCCGAACGGGCGCTGGTAGATCTTGCCGTTGTCGAGACGGTCGAACGGCATGCCGTAGTGTTCCAGTTCGACCACGACTTCATTGGCCTTGCGACACATGAATTCGATGGCGTCCTGGTCACCGAGCCAGTCCGAACCCTTGACGGTGTCGTACATGTGCCAGTGCCAGTGATCCTCTTCCGAGTTGCCGAGCGAGGCGGCAACACCGCCCTGCGCCGCCACCGTGTGCGAGCGGGTCGGGAACACCTTGGACAGCACTGCGGTACGCAGGCCGGCTTCGGACAGCTGGATCGCTGCGCGCAGGCCGGCGCCGCCGGCACCGACGATGACTGCATCAAACTTGCGAATCGGTACGCTCACTTACAGTCTCCACAGAACTTGTGCTGCCCAGCCCAGATAGCCGATCAGCAGCAGCAGGGTCACCGCGTGCAGCACGAGGCGCACGCTGGTGGGCTTGATGTAGTCCATATAGATGTCGCGCACGCCAACCCAGGCGTGGTACATCAGCGACGCAAAGAACAGGAAGGTCGCGAAGCGCATGAAGCCGCCCGCGAACAGGCCATGCCAGTTCTCGTAGCTAAGCCCGCCCATCGACAGTGCGCCGAACGCGAAGATCAGCGTGTAGAGCGCCATCACCACCGCGGTGACGCGCTGCGCCAACCAGTCCTTCAGCCCGTAATGGGCGCCGACAACAACTCGATTCACCACAGTTTCACCCCCAGGATCACGGTAAGCGTCAGGCTGACAACCAGCACTGCAACCGAACTCTTGCGCGCGGCGGGAAGGTCGGTTCCCTTGTTCAGGTCGAGCATCAGGAAGCGGATGCCGGCGCAGAAATGATGCAGATAGGCCCACATCAGGCCGAGCAACAGCAGCTTGGCCAGCGGATGTCCCACCACGGAGCGGAAGGTATCGAAACTTTCCGGCGATCCCAGACTGGTGGCAAACAGCCACAGCAGCAGGGGAAGGCAAAGGAAAAGGCCTGCACCACTGATCCGGTGAAGGATGGACACGATGCCCGGAAGCGGCAGTCGTATCGCTGTCAGTTGCAGGTGCTTCGGTCGGGTCTTGCTGGCTGTATTGGCCATCTGGCTCGCTCTCCTAAAAAGATCGTTCAATGCACCGGACTTCGCCGGCTCCATCAACTCAGTGTATTCAGATAGTAGTGGTCTGCGGTCGAGCACAGACCGCGCCGCCACTCGACCGGCTCGTCATCGTACGTGTAGGCGACGCGTTCGACCGACAACAGCGGACTGCCTTCGGGCACGTCAAGATACTCCGCACTCTGCCGATCGGCCGCGACCGCACGCAGACGCTCCTCTGCACGCACCATGCGAACGCCGAAGCGGGTTTCGAAAAACGAGTACAGCGAACCCTGATGTTCCTTCAGCACATCCAGATTCAGCCCGGGGAACAGGTCGCCGCGCAGATAGATCTCGTCGATGACGACAGGTTTGCCGGCGAACTTGAGCAGGCGGCGCACGATGATGATCTGTGACCCGACCTCGACATCGAGCGTACGGGCCACTTCCTGCCCTGCGCGCGCGCGCCAGCACTCGAGCGGAACGCTCTGGGAGGTTTCGATGCTGCCGTTGATCGGGGCGAGACGGAGAAAGCGGAAGAAGGCACGAGGATCGTGGTGCGTCGCAACAAAAGTACCCTTGCCCTGCTTGCGCACCAGAAGATTGTCGGACGCCATCTCGTCGATGGCCTTGCGCACCGTGCCCTGACTCACGCTGAAGCGGTGGGCCAGTTCGGTTTCGCTCGGAATCGCCTCGCCGGGACGCCACTCGCCGCTCTGCAGAGCCTGCGTGAGCAACCCGCGTATCTGGCGATACAGGGGGCTGAAAGTGGGGGATTCCTGAGCCATTCAATAATTTCAGCACAGAATTGAAATCACGTCTACAACGTGTCTGATGTCTTATATATGATATAACTCGATACCGCACAAACAGGATACTGAACGTCGAGCCTTGTGCTTCGGCCGGGTGGACATTTTTGTGCTCTGTGTCAAAACTGCCGCGGCTCGATCATAATCCGGTCCGCGCACAACGCATCCGTCCCATCCTCAGACAGGAGATCACAATGTCAAAGACGCCCCTCCGCGTCGCGGTGACCGGCGCAGCCGGTCAAATCGGCTACGCACTGCTTTTCCGTATTGCCAGCGGCGAAATGCTCGGCAAGGACCAGCCGGTCATTCTTCAATTGCTCGACCTGCCGCAGGCGCAAAAGGCGCTGACCGGCGTGATGATGGAACTGGACGACTGCGCATTCCCGCTGCTCGCCGGCATGATCGCCACCGATGACCCGAATGTTGCGTTCAAGGATGCCGACTTCGCGCTGCTCGTCGGCGCCCGTCCGCGCGGCCCCGGCATGGAGCGCAAGGACCTGCTGACCGAAAACGCGAAGATCTTCACCGTTCAGGGTGCCGCCATCGGCGCGCACGCTGCA
>DATCUL010000202.1:0-2321 GCA_036567405.1 Methyloversatilis sp.
CACGCTGAAGTCGGCGACCGGCGACGACATCTCGATCACCGACTTCGCCGGTGCCGGCAATATCAGCCTGCAGGGCCGCAATGCCTTCACCAGCGCCAACGCCGGCTCGGCAGTGGTCCTGACTGGCGCCACCGCGACGACCGACTCCTCGACCGTCGGCGGCACGCTGAAGTTCTCGTCGTCGGACGCATTCTCGGTCACCAGCGGCTCGGCCGGCGGCATCTTCACCGCCACGACCGCCCAGGCCAGCTCGCTGTCGGCAGTCTCGTCGATCAACGTCGGTACGCAATCCGGTGCCAACTCGGCGATCGACGTGATCGATGCCGCGCTGCAGTCGATCAACACGCAACGCGCTTCACTGGGCGCCATCCAGAACCGCGTGCAGAATACGATCAGCAATCTGCAGACGACGTCGGAAAATGTCAGCGCCGCGCGCAGCCGCATCCAGGATGCCGACTTCGCAGCGGAAACCGCGAACCTGACCCGTTCGCAGATCCTGCAACAGGCCGGTACCGCGATGCTGGCGCAAGCCAACTCGCTGCCGCAGAACGTGCTCAGCCTGCTCCGCGGCTAAGCACAGCAAGGTAGTAGATAGGGCGGGGCACGGTTCGCCGTGCCCCGAATATCGTCAGGGGAGATTGTCATGGCCGTCCAGCCAGTTTCACACACCCCGCCAGCGCTCACCCCGGCCGTCAATGCGACCTCCGGGGTGAAACCCGTGGTGGAGCAGAAAAATGCTGCAGAACCCGCAAGTACCACACCCTTGACCAGCGACCAGATCGAAAAGACGGTCGACGAAATTCGCCGGCACATCGAGCCTGTGGCACAGAACCTGCTATTCACGATAGACAAAGACACCGGGAAGACTATCGTGCGACTGATCGACTCATCCACCAAGGAAGTTCTGCGTCAGATTCCGTCGGAGGAACTGATCGCCATCGCACGCGCGCTCGGCAAGGGCCAGAGCGGCCTGATCGAACGCAAGGCCTGAGGAGTCACGCACCATGGCTGCGATCACATCATCCGGAATCGGCTCTGGTCTGCAGGTAGAGAGCCTCGTTTCGCAACTGATGTCCGTCGAACAGCGTCCGCTGACACTGCTGGCGCAGAAGGAAGCGAACGTACAGGCGAAGATTTCGGCCTATGGCGCAATCAAGGGTGCCCTGTCCTCCATCCAGTCGGCGGCAACATCGCTGACGAATGCGGCAACTTTTACCGCACGCAAGGCAGCGATTGCCAATGCCGATGTGGCAAACGTTGCCGCCACGACAACAGCCGTGCCGGGCAACTATTCGGTCGAGGTCGCCACGCTTGCGGAATCCCAGGTCGTTGCGTCCGGGCAGTTCGCGGCCAGCACGACCAGCGTGGGCAGCGGCACACTGACCATACAGCTCGGCAAGTACAGCGCAGGCAGTTTCACCGCGAATGCGAGCAAGACCGCGGTCAACGTCACCATCGGCAGCGGCGCAACGACACTTGCGAACGTGCGCGATGCAATCAACAACGCCAATGCCGGCGTCACGGCCTCGCTGGTCAATGACGGCACTGGCAACCGGCTGGTACTGCGTTCCGCCGACGGTGGCACGAACAACGCGGTCAAGATCACCGCCGTCGATGACGATGGCAACAATACCGACGATACCGGCCTGTCGAAGCTCATCTACGACGCATCGACCGGTGGAACCTCTCACATGACGGAAAAGACGGTCGCGGCGGACGCCACGCTGACCGTCAACGGCATCGCCATCACATCGAGTACGAACACACTGACCGACGCCATTGAGGGCGTCACGCTGACGCTCAAGAAAACCAACGTCGGCAGCCCGACCGTGGTGAGCGTCACCAACGACACCAGCGTCGCCAAGACCGGCATCGAACGCCTGGTGAAGGCCTACAACGATGCACTCACGACCATCAAGGCACAGACCAGCTATGACGTCGCCAACGACAAGGCCGCGACGCTGAACGGCGAAAGCACGATGCTGGCATTGCGCAACAGGCTGTCGTCGGCGATCAGCACGGCCGTCGCGCCAGGCCTGAGCCTTTCGTCGGTCGGCATTTCCGTGGCCAAGGACGGCAAACTCGAAATCGATTCGACCAAGCTCGCCACGGCGCTGGACAACGGCAACGCGAAAAAGCTGTTTCAGGGCTACGACAGCATCACCGGTCTTGGCAGCAAGCTGAACAGCCTGATGGACGACATGATCGATGCCAAGGGCCTGATTTCCAGCCGCACACAGGGGCTGGCCGCATCGGTCAAGACCATACAGAACCAGAGCGACGTCGTGTCCAGGCGACTGACCACGATCGAAGCGCGCTAT
>DATCUL010000203.1:0-4517 GCA_036567405.1 Methyloversatilis sp.
GTACGAAACCGGTGCTGGCGGCGTGCAGCGCATCGACCTGTGGAACAGCAATTACGCCACCCGCACCGTGACCATCGTCGCGCCCGGCACCCAGGGTTTCGTTTCTGGTGATGCCTCCCGCTGGACGCCGTGGGGCAGCTACCTGACGGCCGAAGAGTCGTGGGGCAGCGGCAGCAGCAAGGGCCGTCTGTTCGAAGTGACCAATGCCACCACTGCGGGTGCCAATGGCGGCGCTTTCGTGCAGCGCAACGTGATCCCGCGCGTGTCGCATGAAGGCCTGGCTTTCGACAACCAGAAGGCGTTCTACTTCATCGACGAACTGAACGGCGGCTCGGTCTACAAGTACGTGTCGGCCAACCCCAACGCCACCAGCGGCGACGCCTACTTCAACAAGGGCCAGACCTTCGTGCTGAAGGTCGGCGCGGGCGGCCAGTTCGAAGGCAACAACGGCCCGGCCATCACCGGCGCAGCCACCTGGGAAGCAATCACCACCGCAACCGGCACTGCGAATGCGGCCACCTTCAGTGCCATGCTCAACCTCGGCGGCGGCAATTTCGCTCTCGACGGCCGTACGGCAGCCGACCTCGTCGGCGGTACCAGCTACAACCGTCCGGAAGACCTGGAAATCCAGACTCGCGCCGACGGCTCGCAGGTGATCTACTTCGCAACCACGGATTCGGACACCAACGCCAACACCGGCGACGGCCGCAGCCGCATCTACACGCTGGACGTCACGACCAACGACGTGAAGCTGTTCGCCGACGCCTCGACCATCGACCTGGCCACCGGCCTCGCGGTCGGCGGCGGCCTGCGCAATGCTGACAACCTCGCTATCGACGCAAACGGCAACATCTACATCATCGAGGACCGCGACGGCGCGGTCGATGACGACATCTGGATCGCCCGGGACCTCAACAAGGACGGCGACCTGCTCGACGCCGGCGAAGGCATCGCACGCTGGGCCTCCAACGGCACGCCGGGTTCGGAATTCACGGGCCTGTACTTCGACAAGTTCAACCCGAACATCGCCTATGTGAACATCCAGCACCCGGCCGATGGCGTGGATCGCACGATCCAGATCACCGCCGTGCCGGAGCCGGAAAGCTACGCCATGTTCCTGGCCGGTCTGGGCATGCTGGGCATGATGGCCCGCCGCCGCACCCGCGGCTGAGCTTCGGCAGCAAGTCATTCAGGGGGCTTCGGCCCCCTTTTTCGTTTCTTCGGGTCGGACATCGCAGCGCAGCACGGCAGCGCCGACGATATCGCCCTCACGCAGCTTCCGCAGCGCCAGATTGGCGTCGCGCAGCGGAAAGGTCTCGACACTCAGCCGCAATTCGTGCGTAGCCGCCCAGGCAAAGAACGCCTCGCCGTCACGGCGGGTCAGGTTGGCGACCGACCGGATGCAGCGCTCGCCCCACAGAAGGCTGTAGGGAAAGGACGGAATGTCGCTCATGTGGATGCCGGCACACACCACGACACCGCCGCGCGCAAGCCTGCCCAGCGCCGTCGGCACCAGTTCGCCGGCCGGCGCGAACAGGATGGCCGCATCCATCGCCTGCGGCGGCGCCTGATCCGAACCGCCTGCCCAATGCACGCCGAGCGAGCGCGCCAGCGCCTGCGCCGCGACATCGCCCGGGCGGGTGAAGGCGAACACGGTGCGCCCCTGCGCCAGCGCGACCTGGGCGATCAGGTGTCCGGCCGCACCGAAACCGTAGATGCCCAGACACTGCGCATCGCCGGCCATGCAAAGCGCGCGGTAGCCGATCAGACCGGCACACAGCAGCGGCGCCGCCTGCTCGTCGCTGTAGCGGGCGGGCAGCAGGAAACAGTAGGACTCGTCGGCCAGAACGTATTCGGCGTAACCTCCGTCAACGGAAAAACCGGTGAAGGTCGCGTCCGCACACAGATTCTCGCGACCACCGGCACAGCAGGCGCAGTGGCCACAGCTGCCATGCAACCAGGGCACACCGAGCCGGTCGCCGATGCGGAAGCGCGTGCATCCGGGGCCCAGCGCAGCGACCACGCCGACCACCTCGTGTCCGGGTACCCGGGGCAGATGCGACGGATCGAGATCGCCATCGACGATGTGCAGATCGGTGCGGCACACACCGCAGGTTGACACGCGCAGCAGCACCTGGCGTCCGGTCGGCATCATTAGTGCGCGTTCGACCTGCTCGAGCGCGTGGCTGGCCGGATCGACCAGCGCCATGGCCATGTAACGCCCGGTCAGCGTGCTCATCGAGATCCGGCGGATGCCGCGTTCAGTGGACCAGCAGGACGGGCAGGTGCATCGATCTCAGCACCGAGCGCGTCGCGCCGCCCAGCACCCACTCGCGCGCACGGCTGTGGCCGTAGCAGCCCATCACCAGCAGATCGGCGCCCAGCGCCCGCGACAGACCGAGCAGTGCGTCGCCCACGTCGTCCGGACGCTCCGCGCTTCGGTGCATGACCGCCGCGATGCCGTGGCTGCGCAGCCAGGCCTCGACATCGGGCGCGTCTTCGCATTGCGCTGCGGAATCGTCCTGCCAGATCGCGACGTGCACCTGTGCCGCGGATTTGAGCAGCGGCAGTGCGGCAGTCACGGCACGCGCCGCTTCACGCGTCGCCTTCCATGCGACGACGACGACGCGCGCCGGGTCATCCTGCGGTACCGGGTAGCGCGGCAGGACCAGCGCCGGACGGCCGCTGGCGATGACCACCGCCTCGACGAAATCGACCGGCAGGTCGACGGCGGTGTCGCTGCCCGGATCGCGCTGTCCGAGCACGACCAGATCCGAACACAGTGCACGCTGCGCGACGCAATACACCGGCTCGCCCGAACTTTCGAGCCAGTCCGGGCATGGCGTCATGGCCGCAGCCACCGGATCGAACTGCGCCCTGGCCCGCGCCAGCCGCTCGCTCTCGTATTCGAGCATCATCGGCGCGATCTCTACGCCCAGCGCAAACGTGCTGGCGTACTGGATGGCCACCGGCAGGGTCGCATACAGCGCTGTCACGGTAGCGCCGTGCCGCTGCGCCAGTCGCGCCGCGAACTGCAGCCGCTGCAGGGTGTGCGGCGACGCATCCGCGTGCACCAGTATCGATTTCAGCGTGTCCATGATCAGCCCTCGCAAATGAAGCCGGAAATCACGGTACGGCGCCCGGTGCCGTAGCGCGTTGATGCACGTCAATCGTAGCGGCAGCCATTCTGCCTCAGGCTTTGAGCAGATCCTCGCGCCCGGCCAGCCAGCGCGCCAGATGACGGTCGGCCGCGTCAACGTCCTCGCGCAGCAGGGTTTCTGCCGCCTCGCGCGCCAGTTCGACCAGTGCCTCGTCGAGCAGCAGGTCGGCGAAGCGCAGCAGCGGCTGTCCCGACTGGCGGCTGCCGATGAATTCGCCCGGTCCGCGCAGCTTGAGGTCTTCGGCGGCGATCAGGAAGCCGTCGGTGTAGGCGTGGATGACGCGCAGCCGCTCGCGCGCGGTCTGCGACAGCGGCCCCTCGTACAGCAGCACGCAAGCCGACTCGCGGCTGCCGCGGCCGACCCGGCCGCGCAGCTGGTGCAGCTGCGACAGCCCGAAGCGCTCGGCGTGCTCGATCACCATCAGGCTGGCATTGGGCACGTCGACGCCGACTTCGATGACCGTGGTGGCAACCAGCAGCTGGATGTCGCCGGCGACGAAGGCGGCCATCACCGCGGCCTTCTCGTCCGGCTTCATGCGGCCATGCACCAGCCCGACCTGCAGTTCGCCGCAGGACGCCACCAGCTGCGCATGGGTGTCGATCGCGGTCTGCAGCTGCAGGGTTTCCGATTCCTCGATCAGCGGGCAGACCCAGTAGGCCTGGGCGCCACCGGCGCAGGCGTCGCGCACGCGCTCGATCACCTGTTCGCGCCGGGCAGCGGAAATCAGCTTGGTCAGCACCGGCGTACGACCGGGCGGCAGTTCGTCGATCACCGACACGTCCAGATCGGCGTAATAGCTCATCGCCAGCGTGCGCGGGATCGGCGTGGCGCTCATCATCAGCTGGTGCGGACTGGCGCCACCTGCCTTGGCACGCAGCGCGAGGCGCTGGCGCACACCGAAGCGGTGCTGTTCGTCGACCACCGCCATGCCCAGCCGGGCGAAGTCGACCGCGTCCTCGATCAGCGCGTGCGTGCCGACCGCGATGTGCGCCTCGCCGCTGGCGATGGCCGCCTTCATCGCGCGCTTGTCGCGCACCTTCAGGCTGCCCGACAGCCACGCCAGCCGGACGCCCAGTGGTTCCAGCCAGCCGGCCAGCTTGCGGTAGTGCTGTTCGGCCAGTATCTCGGTCGGCGCCATGAACGCCGCCTGGTAGCCACTTTCGACCGCACGCAGGCAGGCCAGCGCGGCAACCACCGTCTTGCCCGAACCGACGTCGCCCTGCAGCAAGCGCTGCATCGGGTACGGATTCGCCAGATCGACCGAAATTTCCGTCCAGGCGCGCTTCTGCGCGCCTGTCAGCGCGAACGGCAGCACCACGGCAAGGCGGCCGATCAGCTCGCCGTTGCCGACCAGCA
>DATCUL010000204.1:0-3008 GCA_036567405.1 Methyloversatilis sp.
GAAGACATCGTCGGCGACAACACCGACGGCGCCGGTCTGGTGCGCGACCTCGAATGGCTGGGCTGCCGGCTCGATGGCGCGCGCGTGCTGCTGCTCGGTGCCGGCGGCGCGGCGCGTGGCGTGGTGCTGCCGCTGCTCGAAGCCGGCGTGTCGCGGCTGTTCATCGCCAACCGCACGGCGGAGCGCGCATGCGCGCTGCGGGCGCATTTCGCCGGTCATGACGCGCGCGGCGCACTGGTCGCGGGCGGCTGGCAGGACGCATCGGGGTCGGCTTACGACGTGGTGATCAATGCCACCAGTGCCAGCCTCAGCGACGAGGCGCCGCCTTTGCCGGCCGGGCTGTATGCGCCCGACAGCCTCGCCTACGACATGGTGTACGGCCGCGGCCTCACGGCCTATCTCAGGCAGGCGCGTGCCCAGGGTGCCGCCCGCGTCGCCGATGGCCTGGGCATGCTGGTCGAACAGGCGGCCGAGGCGTTCGCGCTGTGGCGTGGCGTGCGACCCGATACGGCGCCGGTGCGTGCGCAGCTGCGTGTGGCCACGCCGCCGCTGGACTGAGCGGCGATCCCGTCATGCGCAGACTGATGCGGGGACTCAAGTGGCTGCTGGCCGGCCTGGTGCTGCTGGTACTCGCCTACCAGCTATGGGTGTTCGGCCACCTGCTGTGGTGGACCCGCTTCAATCCGTCGGAAACCAGTTTCATGTCGCTGCGCCTGGCGGAACTGCGGGAACGCCAGCCGGACGCGCAGCTTCGCTGGCAGTGGGTGCCGTACGAGCGCATATCGGTGCAGCTCAAGCGGGCGGTGGTCGCGTCCGAGGACGACGGCTTCGTCGATCACGAAGGCTTCGACTGGGACGGCATCCAGCGTGCGATGGAAAAGAACCGCAAGAAGGGGCGTGCGGTGGCCGGTGGCTCGACCATCAGCCAGCAACTGGCGAAGAACCTGTTCCTCAGCCCAAGCCGCAGCTATCTGCGCAAGGGGCAGGAGGCCATCATCACTTTCATGATGGAGGCGGTGATGGACAAGCGGCGCATCCTCGAGATCTATCTGAACGTGGTCGAGTGGGGCGACGGTGTGTTCGGTGCCGAGGCGGCGGCGCAGCGCTACTACCGCATCAGCGCCGCGCAGATCGGGCCGGAGCAGGCGGCGCGGCTGGCGGTGATGCTGCCCAATCCGCGCAAGTACGAAAAGCAGTTCGGCCCGCGCCTGGCTGCGCATGCGGCCAGCGTGGCGGCGCGCATGCACTACTCGCAGGTGCCGTAAGCCGGTCGCGGGTTTCCGTGCGTCCTATCCGCGCGGCGGCCGGATCGCCGATTTGGGTCGGAACGCCTTGACGACCTCGTCGTTGGTCTCGATGTAGGCGCCGCCGATCAGGTCGACGCAGTAGGGCACCGCGGCGAAAATGCCCGGCACCACCTGGTGGCCGTCGGCGTCCTTCACGCCTTCCAGCGTTTCCCGGATCGACTTGGGCTGACCCGGCAGATTCAGGATCAGCGTCTTGCCGCGGATCGCGCCGGTCTGGCGCGACAGGATGGCGGTCGGCACGAAGCGCAGGCTGATCTGGCGCATCTGTTCGCCGAAGCCCGGCATCAGCTTGTGCGCCACCGCTGCGGTGGCATCCGGCGTCACATCGCGCGGTGCCGGGCCGGTGCCGCCGGTGGTCAGCACCAGATCGCAGCCGGCGTTGTCGCACAGCTCGATCAGCGTGGCTTCGATCTGCGCCTGCTCGTCCGGAATCAGCCGGGTTTCGAAGATCACCGGGTTGGCGACTGCGCCCGACAGCCAGTCCTCCAGTGCCGGAATGCCCTGGTCCTGGTAGACGCCGGTCGAGGCGCGGTCGGACACCGACACCAGGCCGATCGTCAGCAGATCAGCTTGTTCATTCATCGTCGTCGATTCCCTCTTCAAGATCGGTGGTTTCGGCTGTGCTGCCGTGTTCCAGCTGGCGCAGCACGCGGAAGATTTCGCGGAAGGCACGCGGCGGCTTGTTCTGCTCGCGTTCGCGCAGCGCGTTGCGGCGCAGTGTGCGCAGGTGGGTCAGATCCGCCTCCGGCCACTGGGCGGCGATGTCGCCCAGCACCTGCTCGTCGGCCAGAAAGCGTTCGCGCATGCGTTCCAGCATCTGCTCGCGCGCGACCGCACGGGCCGACACGCCGCGTATCGCGTCGAGTGCCTCGACCAGCGGTGCGGTGTCGATGCCACGCATCACCTTGCCGACGTATTGCATCTGCCGGCGCAGGCCCTCGCGGCTGCGCGTGCGCTGCGTCTCCTCGATCGCGAGGCGCAGGTTGTCCGGCATGTCGATGCGCTTGAGCTGGTTGGCGGACAGCTCGACCAGCTGTGCGCCGATGTCCTGCAGCGCATGCGATTCGCGCTTGCGCTGGCTCTTGCTCGGACCGTCGTACTTCGGTTCGTCGTCGGGCTCGGTGTGGGTCGATATGGATTTCGGGCGCATGGGGCGGGGCGAAGCTTGGCAAGCGGCTATTATTGCAGCTTTGCCGCATCCCGCCCGGCTACGCGCCGTGTTCCGGCCGGACGCCATCAACCGAGTTTGACTGCAAGATAGGCTTCCTCATGTCCCGACAGGGTTTCAGCTATACCGACGGCAGCTTGCGCGAGATCGCGCAGGACCTGCTCGACCACGCCCGCGCCGGCGGCGCCACCGCAGCCGAAGTCGATGTGTCCGAAGGATTCGGACAGTCGGTCACGGTGCGCAAGGGCGAGGTGGAAACCATCGAGTACAACCGCGACAAGGGCATAGGCGTCACCGTCTATGTGGGTCAGCGCAAGGGCTACGCCAGTTCCAGCGATTTCTCTCCGGACGCGATGCGCGCGACCGTCGATGCGGCGCTGTCGATCGCCCGCTTCACGGCGGAAGACGACTGCGCCGGTCTGCCCGATGCCGCGCTGATGGCGCGCGAGTTCCGCGACCTCGACCTGTTCCATCCGTGGGACCTGCCTGTGGAGCAGGCCATCGATCTGGCACGGCGCTGCGAGGACGCCGCG
>DATCUL010000205.1:0-4970 GCA_036567405.1 Methyloversatilis sp.
GCGTCGCACCTCTCGACCACGCCCACCTGAACCGCACGCTGGACCAGCCGACCGACGAAAACCTCGCGCGCTGGATACGGCAGCAGCTGGACGTACCGGACCTGGCGCAGGTCAATGTGCGCAGCACGCCGCAGCGCGGCGTCGCGCTGGACCGGCAGGGCAGCGCTCACATATGGCGGCGTTACGTCTTCCAGTCGGCGCACCAGCTGCCGAATGTCGGCCCCGGGCACAAGTGCGGCCGCATGCACGGCCACGGCTTCGAAGTGCTGCTTCATGTCAGGCAGGACCCGGCCGGCCGGCCGGTCAGCCATGAACTGCTGGACACGCTGTGGGCGCCGCTGCACGCACAGCTCGACCTCGCCTGCCTGAACGACGTTGCCGGCCTGGAGAACCCGACCAGCGAAAACATCGCCGCGTGGATATGGCGCAGCCTCGCGGCCACGCTGCCCGAACTGTCGTGGGTCACCGTGTACGAGACCGCCAGCTGCGGTGCCCAGTTCGACGGCGAACACTACCGGGTGTGGAAGGAATTCACGCTCGACAGCGCGGTGCGCCTGAAGCACGCACCCGACGGTGACGCGCGCCGACGCCTGCACGGCCACACCTTCACGCTGCGCCTGCATCTGCGCGCGCCGCTCGACCGGCTGATGGGCTGGACGGTGGATTTCGGCGACGTGAAGACCCTGTTCTCGCCGCTGTTCGCGCAGCTCGACCATGCGCCGCTGCATGAACTGATGGGCGACGAGGATGCCGACACCGCCAGCATCGCACGCCGCATCAAGGCGATGGCCGCGCCGCTGATGCCGGCGCTGGAGCGCATCGACCTGAACGAGACACAGGGCTGCGGCGTGATTCTCGACTGGAGCGGCAACGAACCGACGCTGCCGGTCTGAACCGGCGCACGGCCGCATCGACATTCACCAGGACGGCAGATCGATGCCGAAGGTGAACATGACGCCGGCGGTGCCGAGCAGCGCCACCTGCGCGTTGTAGCGGTCGAACTGATAACCGAGCGCCGGAATGACCGCGAACGCCACGCCGTTGTGGTTGAGCGGAATCTTGTCCTCCGACCGACCGGTGTAGCCGAGCAGCGCACCGGCCGTCACCTTCACATACAGATTCCGGCTGATCGCCTCGATCGGCCAGCTGCGGCCGGCGTAGTAATACGCGGAACTCTGGTCGAAGGAATTGCGGAACCATGCCGCACCGACGGCCCAGCGCTCGGGCGAGCGGTATTCCAGCCCGAGCAGCCAGGGTGTGTCGTTGTGGTCCGGATCATGTTCCCAGTGATGGACGTAAGGGCCGAACTGCAAGCCGAGCGTGCCGGTGGCCGATTCGGGTCCTGCCGCGGCGGTCGCGCCGGGCAGCGCCAGCGCGATGGCGGTGAGGACAGCGGATGTTTTCAAGGCGTGTTGTCCTGGGCGGATGAGCCGTCGGACAGGCACGGTAGTCCCGGGATGCGTCTACGCGATGAGCGCACTGTTGCTGCATGTTTCAGCCGTCCGCGCGACGCCGGGCCATCAGGCGGTCGGCCGACAGTGCGCCCGGACCGAAAGCGACCAGCAGCAGCAGGCCTGCGCCCCACCAGAAATGGGACTGGATCGCCGCCGGACAATCGAAGCCCCACAGCGCCGGATAGGACAGCACTGCCATCGCATTGACGACGAACAGTCCGGCGGCGGCAAAGCGCCCTGCCAGTCCGAGCACCAGCAGCGGCGGCAGCGCCAGCTCGCCCAGCGTGCCCATGACGGCCGCCACCGCCGGTGGCAGCAGCGGCACCGAATATTCCTCGGTGAACAGGTACAGCGTGGTGTCCCAGTCGTTGATCTTGGTCAGTCCGGACTGGATGAACACCCAGGCGATGAACACGCGCAGCACCAGCAGCAGCAGCGGCTGTGCGTGATCGGCCAGTGCGGCC
The DNA here is from genome assembly GCA_036567405.1 of Methyloversatilis sp. Classification (GTDB taxonomy): domain Bacteria; phylum Pseudomonadota; class Gammaproteobacteria; order Burkholderiales; family Rhodocyclaceae; genus Methyloversatilis. Next base: position 1,919 of record DATCUL010000205.1, read on the forward strand.
AGCGGCGTGAATCTGTCATACAGGCGAACGACGGCATTCATGGTGATTCTCCTTGCATGTCGAGTGCGTGCAGCCAGCCGGCGGCGAGCGCGCGCTCGATCTCGGCGGCCAGATCGAAGCCGGCATCGTGCGCCGAGGCGCGGGCCCAGGCATCGCCGAGCGCCGCGCCACTGGCGATCTCGGTCCAGAACAGGTGCATGCCGCCGTCGAGCGCGGCGACACGCACGCGGAAACCGTCGCGCCAGATCACGGCGCACTGCGCCACGGAGAGGTCGATGTCGAGCGCGCCATCAGCCTCCGGCTGGTGCTGCAGCCAGATGTCGGCCACCGGCCAGGGGCTGTCGTGCAGCGCGAATCCCGGAAGAAGGCGCAGCCGCACCGCCGCCAGCGTGTCGGCGTCGAGTCCGGCGAAGGCCTCGCCACCGAGTGGCGTCGCATCGGCCGCACTCGCGGCGACGTGCACCGACCATTCGAGCCGCGCGACGTCCGGCAGATAGGGCAGCGCACGCGCGGGTTCGAAGCACGCCAGGAACTCGGCGAAGCCTGCACCATAACGGTTCAAATCGCCGTCATGCGACGGCGATTCCGCCCAGTGATGGCGCGCCAGTCCGTCGAAATACTCGTCGCCGGTCAACATCCGGCATACCGGGTAGGCCAGTGTCAGCGCAGCGTTCGCGTTGGCCACCGAATTGCCGCGGTAGATGCCCAGCAGTGTGCGGTTGCGCTCGTCATCGCCGGCGAGCAGCGGCAGCATCGCCGCTTCACCGGCGACGCCGCGCAGCGCACCGGCGAAACGCCGCTGTGCATCAAGCAGCGCAGACATGCCCGCTCTCCCGCAGTCCTGCGACGACCTCGCGGCCGATGCGGTCCGCGCGCGCCGCCTCGGCCAGCAGCACGTCCAGTGCCGGCAGCTCGGTGTCCCACTCGATCAGCGCCGGCGCCGTGACGCCGCGCGCCCGCACGTCGCGCAGCAGCGACCACACATCGTCGCAGACACGGCTGCCATGCGTGTCGATCAGGCCATGCCCGGTCACCGCATGGCCGGCAAGATGGATTTCGCCGACCGCGTGCATCGGCAGCCGGTCGAGCTCGGTCAGCGGATCGAAGCCGAAATTGCACGCATTCACGTACAGATTGTTCAGGTCGAGCAGCAGACCGCAGCCGCTCAGGCATACCAGCTCGGCGAGAAACTCCGCCTCGGTCATTTCCGAATCGCGGAACTGCACATAGGCGGACAGGTTTTCGATCAGCAGCGGACGGCGCAGCCGGTCCTGCACCTCGCGTACCCGCGCCGCGACCAGCGCCAGTGCCTCACCGGTGTACGGAAAGGGCAACAGGTCGTTGAAATGGACGCCATCGACAGCGCCCCAGCACAGATGCTCGGACACGAAGGCAGGTTCGATGCGCGCGGCCAGCCTGACCAACCGGTCGAGGTGCACGTCGGCCTGCGCGCAGCCGCCGGCATCAGCCGACGCCAGTGCCAGACCGACACCGTGCAGGCTGATGGGATACAGCGCGCGGGCACGCTCCAGCACATGCAGCGCCGCACCGCCTTCGTGGAAGAAGTTTTCGCTGTGCACCTCGAGCAGGCCGAGTGACGGGCGCTCCTCCAGCACGCGGGCATGGTGCGGCTGGCGCAGTCCGATGCCGGTTGGCGAAACGGGGTTCGTGATCATGACGAATGCCGGCAGTGGATGCGGCGCAGCGGCCGCATCCGCAGCGCGCTCAGCCCTTCTTCGGCGCCGAAGTCTTGCCGCCCATCTTCTCGCAGGTGCCGGTGGTGACGAACACCCACTCGTTCGGCTCGTTGTCGACCTTGGCCTGGCCGGCACAGCTGTGGCTGCCATTGGCCGTGGCGCAGTCGTTGGCTCCCTTCTTGGCGATGCCGAAACACTTTTCCTTGGCACCCTTCTCTTCGGCGGCGGACGCCGGATTGGCGATCACGCCGAGCGCCAGAACGGAGGCGAGTGCAGCATGCAGTGCGACGGACTTGCTCATCTTTGTAGCTCCTTGACGGTGGATGGGAATGAAGCGGCGCGGAACAGGACGTCCTGTGCGGCTTGCACGGCAGTAGACCGCGGACCGGCGGAAACCTTACCTCAGCCTGCCGCCGGTGCGAAAAAACCCGTGCGGCATTCAGCGCAGCCAGGCGGCGCCGCGCACGCCGGACGCATCGCCATGCACCGGCGCGCACAACCGGGTCGCGATGTGATCGGAAAAGACATGCGGAGTCCATAGCCGGGGCACGTTGCGGTACAGCCGGTCGAGCCGCGACAGGCCGCCGCCGAGCACGATGACATGAGGATCGAGCAGATTGATGACGCCGGCCAGCGCGCGCGCCAGCCGGGTTTCGTGGCGCACCAGCGTCGCCTCGCACGCCGCATCGCCGGCAGCCGCACGGCTGACGATGTGTTCCGGGCTGAGTGCCTCATCGCTTGTCCGCGCATGGTCGGCCGCCAGCCCGGGACCGGACAGCCAGGCCTCGATGCAGCCATGCCGGCCGCAGTAGCACGACGGCGGCGCGACGCCTTCGGTGTCCGCTCCCGACGGCAGCGGGTTGTGTCCCCATTCGCCGGCCACGCCGCAGGCGCCGGTCAGCAGACGGCCGTCGACCACGATGCCGCCGCCGACACCGGTACCGAGGATGACGCCGAACACCACCGGCGCCCCGGCCCCGGCACCGTCGGTCGCCTCGGACAGCGCGAAGCAGTCGGCGTCATTCGCCAGACACACCGTGCGGCCGAGCGCCGCCTCGAGGTCCTGCCGGAACGGCCGGTCGTTGAGGCAGGTCGAGTTGGCATTGCGCATGCAGCCGGTGACCGGCGACACCGATCCCGGTACACCCAGCCCGACCGTGGCCCGCACCTGCAGTTGCCGTTCGGCATCCCGCACCATCGTCGCGATCAGCGCGACCGTCGCCGGGTAGTCGCCGGCCGGCGTCGGTTCGCGCCGGCGCAGGCACACATGCCCGGCATCATCGAGCGCAACCAGTTCGGTCTTGGTGCCGCCCAGATCCACGCCTATGCGCATGCCGGCTCCGTCGCTGCACGCC
>DATCUL010000206.1:0-13754 GCA_036567405.1 Methyloversatilis sp.
GAGTGCCGGATCGGTGAAACCGCCGAACAGGATGAGCGGAACCTCCGGGCAGGGCAGTTCCTCGAGCCGTTCCGGCTCGAAACCGCTCAGACCACCCTCGTTCTGCCAGTCGATCAGCATCAGTTCGGACACCACGCGCTCGGCGATGAGCGCCGGCACACCATCGCCGAAAGGAAGGCACTGCCCTGCCCGATAGTCGCGGCGCAACACGCCGTCGGCAAAACGCACCGGCACCGCGGCAATCAGCGCCTGCGCTCCGAGCCGAGCCGACATCCGACGCACCTCGTCCGGCGCCCGGTGCAGCACCTGGTCCACCGTTACGCGGTCGGCTCCCGACTGAATGGCACGAACGGCTTGATCGGCGGTGGCAATACCGCCGCCGTAGATGAGCGGAGTCTCGAGACCGAGCCGGCCGAGGCGGGCCAGCAGATCGAAATCCGGCCCCTGGTCGCCGGTGCTGCGATCGATCACCTGCACCAGGATTTCGTCAGCCCCCCAGCGGTCGAGGTTTTCGATCAGGCATTCCGGACGGCCGAGCGGCAGATAGCGACGATAGCCGAAGGACTGCACCGCCCAGCCGTTGCGCACGGTCACCAAGCCGATCAGACGCTTCTTAAGCACGTGTGAGCTCCGTGATCAGCGTGTGCAGCAGTCGCATGCCAGCGCGCTGGCTCTTTTCCGGATGAAACTGCAGACCGGCCACGCGGCCCAGGCGCACGGCCGCAGTTACCGGCTGCGGCAGCCGCGCCTCTGCGGCAACGCAGTCGCCCGCATCAACCAGCATGAAGGAATGATTGAAGTAGAAGGATTCACCCTGGCTCAGGCGGAAAGCAGGGTCTTCACCGACGCACACCAGCGTGTTCCAGCCGATATGCCAGGGTGCCTCACCCAACGGCACCACCCGGCCCGGCAGGATACCCAGACCGCGGGTTCGCCCCAGCTCGAAAGATTCCTGCGCGAGCAGTTGCATGCCGAGACAGATGCCCAGCAGGGGCCGCCCGGCCTGCGCCGCATCGCACAGATAGGCGTCCAGCCCCGAGTCGCGCAGCCGCTGCATCGCCGCCGGGAAGGCACCGACGCCCGGCAGCAGCAGCACGTCGCAGGCGTCCAGTCCTGGCGCATCGGCGGCGACCCGCACGCGAAAGCCTGCATCGTGCAGCGCATGGCTGACCGATGCATGGTTGCCCACGCCGTAATCGACCAACCCGACCGTGGTGCGACTCACAGTCCCTCCCCCACCCGGAAGCGCCGGTGTATCGAGCCGTCGCTTCCGACGTCGAATAGTTCGCGGTTGGTCGACGCATGCACATGCTGCCAGAAGCGCTCTTCGCTGATGCCGATGAAATCGCAGAAGCTGCGGATGTAGCGCGGCGAGCACTGGCCGTCGTAGCGCTCGACCAGATCGATCGCAGTGGCGCGGTCCATGCTGCCGGCACGCATCGCCTCGTTTACGTACTCGGTGACCTTCCCGAAGCCGAACTTCAGGTACTTCACCATCTGGTTCATGTTGTGCCAGTCCTCGTCCAGATTGCTCAGACCGAGCAGGTCACCAGTCTGGTCCGGCCCCTCGTCGCGGATGCTGAGGCCGTGCGGACAGGCATAGCCGGCGTTATTCACCAGGCTCCAGTCGCCGAGAAACCAGCCGAGAAACACGATCTGGATGTCGGCGGCGGCAAACTCCTTCTCGCTCGGATAGACGTAGGGCAGGATGTCGCGCAGCGGGTAGCCGGCATCAAGCATCCATTCATGGCCGGAACTGAGCGTGTTCGAATAGCGCAGATTGTTGCCGTCGTAGCCGTTGCGCCCCATGGTCTTGAGGTCACCCACCTGCAGCGCCGGGTTCTCACCCCAGAAAATCAACGGAATACCGTATCTGCTGGCCAGCTGCGGCACCGAACTGAACAGTGCCAACTCTGACGAACGCGCCCAGTTGGTGAACTTCATGAAACTGTCGTGCATCAGCCGACGCCAGGTGTCCGGCGCGGGGGAGGACAGCACGACGTCGAATCCGAGTCCGATCAGATTCGACACATTGTCCACGCCCAGTCGCGACACCTGCTGCGGAGGATGGCTCAACGACACCAGCAGCGGATGCATGCCCAGCTTGTCTCGCACCCACAGCGCCTGGCGGGTGCTGTCCTTGCCGCCGCTGACACCGATGATGCAGTCGAAACCCGCCCGGTCGGACCTGCGGTGCCTGGCCACCAGATCCTCGATGATCTCGAAGCGCTCCTGCCAGTCGATGTCCTGCGCCGCAGTGTGGTAAGCACAGGCCGGACACTGCCCGTCCGGCGTGAACGCGGTGTTCGGGCGGGTATCCGGCTGCAGGCAGGTAGTGCAGTACTTCATGGTTCGACCGGGTGTCCGTAGGCCGAAGCCAGCACTGCGTGATCGCGGCAAAGCAGCGGGATGCCATCGAGCACCGGATAGACCAGACCGATATCGGGCGACGAAAAGGCAGTCTCCGAGCGCACCAGCGGTGCGTGGGTGAGCGGACAGCGCCAGACCGGCAGCACCGGCGCGCCCGCATCCGGCTTGACGATGCACACGACGCCGCTGGGATTGAGCGGGTTCACGTAGAAATCAAGCAGGCGATAGTCGGCCACCGAGCAACCCAGCGCTTCTGCGGTGGCCTTCAGGTTTCGCACATAGCCGTGATGGGCCATCCGCTCGCGCGCCTCCGGGCCAGCCAGTTCGTAGATCGGTTCGACCAGCACCACCGCACGCCGTGCCACCCGCAGCAGTTCCTGCAGCGCGGCCTGTTCGCGTCCGCCGTTCGGCTCCAGGGAGTGCGAGGTGTAGACCACGTCCACGCTCGCATCGGCCAGCGGTATGTGGAACAGGTCGGCCACGAACAGGTCGGCCTGTTGCGCCCTCTGTCGCAGCCAGCCGCGACCATGCGCACAGCGAGACCAGCTGATGTCGAAACCGAGCGCGACAGCCGGCCGCTGCGGCAGCGCTTCGAGCAGGCCGGCCAGCGTGGTCGCCTCACCCGAACCGACTTCCATTACCGAACCGCCGGGCGGCAGATGCGTCGCGACCAGCCCGGCGAGCTGGGTGCACCAGCGGCGCTTGCCATCGGGATCGGACAGCGCGTGGCGCACGTAGGCACCGGCCTGCAGATCGTAGGCTATCAGCGTTGCGGCCGACAGGTTCTCGTTGCGGCCGAGCATGTGGCGCGCGTATTCCATAGCATTCTCGCCGCGTGAAAATGCGGCACGCATGCCGGTGAGCAGTACGCGCAGTTCTGCGGCGGCAGCATCGGTAGCCTGATGATCAAGGGAAAACATGGTTTTCGCGTATCGGTCGGGGTTGGAGGTGGTGGGCGCTCACTTGAGCAGATCCCACGACAGCGGCGTACCACGCTGCACTGCGCGCGCAACGGTGCGGCCCATCACCGCATCGACGAAGCCGGGTGCCAGCCCCAGCCCGGGCCGGATAGCCCGCACGTTGTCACGGCTCAGCACGTCGCCTGGCGCCAGATCGGCGGTGACATAGAGCGAGCGCCTAAACTGCAACGACTTGCGCTCGGCCTCGGTCGGCCCGTAGCGCACCTCGCCCAGCGCCTGCCAGGCGCGCTCTGTCTCCACCACCAGTTGCGCCATCTCGTGCGGCTCCATCGAGAAGGTGGCGTCCACCCCGCCTTCGCTGCGGTCGAGCGTGAAGTGTTTTTCGATCACGGTGGCACCCAGTGCGACGCTGGCCACCGACACGCCCACGCCCATCGTGTGATCGGACAGACCCACCTCGCAGCCGAACATTTCGCGCAGGTGCGGAATGGTGCGGATGTGCGTGTTGGCCGGCGTCGCCGGATAGGTGCTGGTGCATTTGAGCAGCACCAGATGACGGCAGCCAGCCTCCCGCGCGGCGCGCACGGTTTCGTCCAGCTCGGCCAGCGTGGCCATGCCGGTGGAAATGATGAGCGGCTTTCCGGTAGCCGCCACGCGGCGGATCAGCGGCAGATCGGTGTTCTCGAACGACGCGATCTTGTAGCAGGGCACGTCCAGAGATTCAAGAAAATCGACCGCGCTGTCATCGAACGGCGTACTGAACGGAATCATGCCCAGTGCACGCGCACGCTCGAAGATGGGTGCATGCCAGTCCCAGGGCGTGTAGGCCTCGCCGTAAAGCTTGTAGAGCGAGGTGCCCACCCACAGGCTGTTCGGATCGGCGATGTGGAACTCGCGCTCGTCGAGATCCAGCGTCATGGTGTCCGGCGTGTAGGTCTGGATCTTCAGCGCATGGGCACCCGACTTCGCAGCGGCATCGACGATGGCCAGCGCGCGGTCGAGCGACTGGTTGTGATTGCCGGACATTTCGGCGATCACGAAGGGGGCGGCGCCGGGGCCGATGGAACGGCCGGCAATCTGAAAGGCATCAGTCATCTGGATGGATCAGCTTGTGGAAGCGCACGGCATCGGAGAGGTATCCGGCCGACAGGAACATGTGGCGGGACTGCACGTTGTCACCGGCTACTTCGGCGCGAATCTTACACACACCCGCCGACCGGTCGAGCGCCAGCCAGCGCTCGGCGGCGGCGAGCAGGTCGCCGCCGGCCCCGGCGCCGTGTTCACCCGGCGCGAGATAGATGGACACTTCGGCTTCGTCGCCCGCGAGATCGAAACGCACGACACCGACCGGCGCACCGTTGCGCTCGCCCACCAACAGCCGACGGTCGGCACGCGCAAGCGTGTCGGCCAACCACTCGTCATGAATGGGGCGCGGAATCGCTTCGCTGTTGCGCGACACCCGGCGTACCGCTTCCCGGTTGCGCCATGCGAACAGGTCATCCCCGTCCGCCGCCGAGGCAGGACGCATCGTGACGCCGGTGCAACCCAGCGCGCGGCACACCCGGGCAACACCGGCACCGTCGACCGCCTTCGCGCCGGCCGCGGACATCGCCCGTAGCAGCCCCGGGCTGTCGCACATGGCCGCGATCTGGCGCAGCAGCGCCTCATCGTCGTCGCCGACCCGCAGCGGGGCATGCAGGAGGCCGGCATCGGCCGCGGTGGCAACCTGCACGCGCTGGTTCTCCGCCACCGGCCACGCCAGCGCCGGCAGCCCGGTGCAACAGCGCTCCCATACCGCAGTGCCACCGGCACCGATGGCGAGGTCAGCCGCGGCCATCAGTTCGGCCATGCGCGTCGTCTGCACATGGCAGCGGTAGCCGGACTGCGCACAGGCCGCCTCAATGCCCGCCCGATGCGGGTGTGCGAGACCGATCACGACGTCGACCTCGACCTGCGCAGGCAGTGCGCGCGGCAGCAGCGCAACAACGCGGCCGGTCTGATTAGCAGCGTCAACACCGCCGAAGAACACCAGCACACAGCGCACCGCGCCGTCGCGACGGCGATCTCTCACCTCTGTGAATTCAGGTCTCAGCAGCGCATAACGCGGGCCGAACAGCAGACGGGCTGCCGCAGGCACGCGCTGTGCGTAACGCAGCGCCATGTCCGCATAAAGATTCTGATCAAGCAGCAGATCGCAGTCATGCGTACGGTCAGCCAGATCATCAATCACCATAATGCGTGCGGCCACTTCGCGCAGCGCACGCTCCCAGCGCGCATCGAGCGCGTAATGATCGACGATGAGCCAGTCCGGCGCGCAGTGGGCCAGCACGGCACGCGTGCGCGCCGCGTCCTCCGCCTGTGCGCCGCCCAGCCAGGCTGCATGCGCCAGTTCGTCGGGCTTGCCGGCACCGTCGATGCCGACCACCGTATGGCCCGCCAAGCGCAGTCGCTCCGCCGCATCCGCGCTGAGTTGACGGCAGATGAAGGTGACCTGCGCACCACGCGCGCGTAGTGCATCGGCCAACGAATGACAGCGCGCAAGATGACCGGTGCCGATCTGCGGCGACGCGTCGGTGCGAATGGCGACCCTCACGCCGAAGCCTCCCCGCGCTGGCGCAGCGCGATGCAGGCTTCGGCCATCGCCAGATCGGCTTCGTCATCGATGTCCATCGCCGACATCCAGTCCATCGGATGCAGGGTATGACCTGGCAGATAGAAACTGCCACCATCCAGGAAGTCATCACGTCTGGTGAGCCAGAGTGCGCCGCTCGGACAGTACAGTGGTGGCAGATCCTGCGAACGCGCGCTGCGCGCTTCAGGGAACAGCCATTCCGGCTGCCCGTCGGCCTGCAGGCGGGCAGCCCACCAGGGGTTCATCCAGCCGAAGCGGAAGGCGCTGATCTGCGCTGGCGCAGCGCCGGTTTCGAAAGCGGTCATCGCCTCACGGATGTCCTCCGCATTGCGCAGCGGGCAATTGGCCATCAGCTGAGCCACGGTGTCGTAACGCTCGTCCCAGTATGCCTCCGCCTGGCGCAGCGCAACCAGGGTCGCTTCGCTTGAAGGTGCCTGATCATCGGCGGCCGCATCGCGCAGAAAGGGCACCTCGGCACCCGCCTCCCGCGCAACCGCGGCAATTCCGGCATCGTCAGTGGACACCAGAACCCGGTCGAAGCAGCCGGCATCGAGCGCCGCGCTGACCGACCAGGCCAGCATGGGCCGGCCGGCCAGCGGCAGCACGTTCTTGCGCGGCAGCCGCTTGGAGCCACCGCGCGCGAGGATGATGGCAATGCGCTTTCTCACCAGGCGCTCCAGCCGCCATCGGCCATCATGACATGGCCAGTAACCGCGGATGCGGCATCGGACAGCAGCAGGTCCACCGGTCCGGCCAGTTCGTGTTCACCCAGCATGCGGCCGCTCGGACACAGCGCCGCGTAGCGCTGCTTGAATGCCTCGTCCACCCTCCCTTCCACGCCGCCGAAGGCTACGCAGTTCACGCGGATGCCGCGGCCTGCCAGACGCACCGCCAGTTCCTTGGTGAGATGGGCCAGCGCCGCCTTGGCCACGCCGTACTGCAGCGGCGACTGCCGCACCGGATCGGTGTAGAGACGCAGGTTGGGGGCGACCGAGCCGTACTGCGACCCGATGTTCACCACCGCACGCAGGCGGGAATCCGGCGCGTCAGCCAGCGCCATCACCAGTTCATACGGCGCGACCACGTCGAGCGCAAACTCGTCGAGGAAGTCCTGCCGCGCGACCCGGCCGTCTTCGCCAGTACGCAGGAAGGATACGTTACGTGCATTATTGATCAGGCCGTCCGGCATGCAGCCGAGCTGCCTCAGGTCTTCGACCACCGTAACCGCTGCATCCGGCGCCATCAGGTCGGCGCACAGGGTGCGCAGGGAGCCGCCCGCGCCGGACAGCTCGATGGCCAGTTCGGCCAACGCGTCGACCGAGCGGCCAGCGGCAATCACGGTATCTCCGGCCATCAGAAAATGGCGCGCCAGCACGCGACCGATCTTGCCAGTGGCACCGGTGATGAGGATGGAACGGTTCATGCTCGTCTCCCGAGTTCGATCAGATCCACCACGTCCAGCATCGCAGCCGGCGCAATACGGACATCGCGGGCACGCACGCCGTCAACGAAATCCTGCAGCGCAGCCCGGAAGGCGCGGAAGGTGTCGGCAAACTGCAGGTCGCACCAGCCAGTCGCACCGAACACCCTGAAGCCCAGCGGGGCACTGGCCGCACCCAAGGTCGATATCTGCGCTTCGACACCGGAAGCAAACTCGACCTGCAGCGTGACGCGGTCGACGACCGACCAGCGCTGACTGCGCACAACCGCTCCACGATCGGGCAACAGTTGCAGCAGCGGCTCGATCACATGGACCGCGTACTTGTCCCAGTCCTTGGGCACGGTCGCGACAACGCAGCGCAGCGGCCCGACCGCCTCGCGCTGTACCGACGTGAGGCACAGCTCCGGCGCATAGCGCAGCGCCGAACACGAGAACAGCTGGCCGGGAAAGCGCTGCAGATCAATCAGGGTTTCCGCTTCGGCACGCGACAGCGCGAGTGGCTTGTCGACATAGATCGGCACGCCCGCTTCGAGGAAGGGCCGCGCGAACGCGAAGTGGGTTTCAGCATCATCACGCGCCAGCAGCAGCGCATCCACCTGCCCGAGCAGGTCGGTAAAGTGATCTGCGACATGCTCGATGCGTGCTGCCTGCGCCACATGCTTTGACAGTACGACGTCCTGGGTCCATACATGAGTGACACGGGCATCGGCGATCGCATCGTCCGGAAAGCGCTGTTTTTCCAGATAGCGCGGAATGACAGGGAAACCGCAGCGCTCCATCGCTGCCGCGTCGTAACCGTTGAAGATGGCCGACCACGAGTAGGGATGGCCATTGCCGGGCGACAGCCCGATCACGCCAAGACGCAATTCCGCGCTCATGAAAGCCTCCAGTTCACCGGATTGAGCAGCGCCGGATCGGTGCACGCGAACTGCGTGGCGCCGAAGGGCGGCACCCTGTCCAGCCCGGCCAGCGACTGCTCGAGCTGGGCAAGGCTCTGTACGCCGATCAGGCAGCAACTGACCTCGGGCAGGTCGCACACGAAAGCCAGTGCGGCCTGCTGCGGCAGCACACCCCGTGCGGCGCAGGCGGCATGCCATGCACGCAGCTGTTCGCGCCAGGGATCGAAGAAGACGGGCGCCGCGTCCGGTGACATCAGCAGCAGGCCCTGCAGGAAGACCGAACGCACATGTATCCCGACGCCGAGCGCCGCCAGCCGCGCCAGCGATCCGTCGGCAATGAGCCGCTGGTCGAACACATTGAGCGGCAACTGCACCAGGTCCGGCGTGAAGCGTTCGAGCACCGCTGCAATCTGGGCGCCGTCATAGACCGATACCCCGATGCGTTCGACCTTGCCTTGATCGCGCAGCGCGCGCAGCGCATCGATCAGCCGCTCGCCGCCCGGTGCCAGCAGGTCGTCGGCATGGTGCGCGAGCAGGCCATGAACCGCAGGCAGACGCAGTCGCGCCAGCGAACGATCCAGCGTCGCCTTCAGGTCGTCCACGTCGGCGGCGGTGATCGGCGCATGGGCATAGCGTGGCGTCTTGGTGATCACCTGCAGGCCACCGAGATCCTGTTCGCCCAGCACCGACTCGGCTTCGCCATAAAGTGCGGCAGTGTCGAGCACCCGGAGGCCTGAAGCCCGGCCGGCGGCCAGGATACGCGCCACCTCTGCCGGCGGCGTGCGGCCATCGCGATTGGCCACGCCATAGTCCACGCCCCACTGCACGGTACCGAGACCTATCCGGGTGCGACGGGCTGTCACGCGAGTGCATCCCGGAGTGCACCGACCACACGGTCCTGATCGACGTCTGACAAGCCCGGGTGCATGGGCAGGCTGATGGCGCCGGCGTAATAACGCTCCGCCCCCGGACAGTGGCCCGGCCGGAAGCCGAGGGCGGCGTAGTAGGGCTGCAGATGGACCGGGATGTAGTGAACGTTCACGCCGATGTCGCGCGACCGCAACGCCTCGAACACGCTGCGCCGGTCATGACCGGCGCCCACCTGCACCACATAGAGGTGCAGTGCGGAACGCCCGTCCGGTTCGGCTGGCGGCAGGCCCAGCGGTAGCGCCTTGAGTGCGTCGGCATAACGCGCAGCCACCCAGTGGCGCCTGTCGACGAAGACATCGAGCCGGCTCATCTGGCTCAGGCCGAGCGCTGCCTGCATGTCGGTCATGCGGTAGTTGAAGCCGAGATCGATCTGCTGGTAGTACCAGGGGCCATCCGGCACATGGGTCATGTCGGCCGGGTCGCGCGTGATGCCGTGGCTGCGCAGCCGCTCCATGCGGCGGGCCAGTGCGCCATCCTGGGTCACCGCCATGCCGCCTTCGGCCGTGGTAATGATCTTGACGGGGTGGAAGCTGAACACCGTAATGTCGCTGTAGCGGCAATCGCCAACCGGTGCGCCGTCGTACCGTGCACCGATGGCGTGCGAGGCGTCCTCGATCACCGCGAAGCCGTAGCGACGGCTCAGCGCGCGTATCGCCTTCATGTCGCACGAGCGACCACACAGATGCACCGGAATCACCACTTTGGGCAGGGTGCCGTCGCGCTCAGCCTGCGCCAGACGTTCCGCCAGATGTTCGGCGCACAGGTTGCCGGTGGCCGGATCGACATCGACGAAATCCACGGTGGCACCGCAGTACAGCGCGCAGTTGGCACTGGCGACGAAGGTGACCGGGCTGGTCCACACCCGATCGCCCCGACCGACACCCAGCGCGAGGCAGGCCACATGCAGGGCCGAGGTGGCGCTGTTCATCGCCACCGCATGGGCAGCGCCGCAGTAGCCAGCCACAGCCTCTTCGAAAGCAGGAACCGCCGGCCCCTGGGTGAGGTAATCCGAGCGCAGCACGCGCACGACCGCCTCGATGTCCTCCTCGCTGATCTGCTGCCGGCCGTAGGGTATGAAACCGCTCATATGCGCCCCACCTTGTCGCGGTTGGCATCGATCCACGCGCGCAGTGCATCGACGCTCATCCACTCGCGGTTGTTGTCGGAGGAATAGGTGAAGTCGGGTGCCACCTTCACGCCGTCATTGATTCGGCCCGGGTCTTCGCTCCACTTGTGGATCGCCGGCAGTATCTTGTAGTGGTCGCCGTACTCGTAGGTGTGCGGCGCGTCCTCGGGGCCGATCATCTGCTCGTGCAGCTTCTCGCCCGGACGGATACCCACGATGTCGTGTCGCGCTTCGGGTGCAACCGCGCGCGCGATGTCGGTAATGTTCATCGACGGAATCTTCTTCACGTAGATCTCGCCACCCACCATGTCGTCGAAGGCGTGCCAGACCAGGTCGACGCCCTGCTCCAGAGTGATCATGAAGCGGGTCATGCGCGGATCGGTGATCGGCAGCACGCCCTTGTCGGCGATCGAAAGGAAGTAGGGGATGACCGAGCCGCGCGAACCCATCACGTTGCCGTAGCGCACCACCGCGAAACGCGTGTCATTGCCGCCGGCGTAGGAGTTGCCTGCCACGAACAGCTTGTCCGACGCGAGCTTGGTCGCACCATACAAGTTGGCCGGGCTGCTTGCCTTGTCGGTGGACAGCGCCACCACCCGCTTCACGTTCTGATCGATGCAGGCATCGATCAGATTCATCGCGCCGATCACATTCGTCTTGACGCACTCGAAGGGGTTGTACTCCGCGGTCGGTACGATCTTGGTCGCGGCGGCATGCACCACGTAATCGACGCCGTGCAGCGCCCGGGCCAGGCGGTCCTTGTCGCGCACGTCGCCAATGAAGAAGCGCACCCGCGGATCATCTCCGTAGAGCTTGGCCATTTCCCACTGCTTCATTTCGTCGCGCGAGAAGATGACCAGGCGTCGCGGGTTGTAGCGCGCCAGCGTCATCGGCACGAAGGTGTGGGCGAAGGAACCGGTACCGCCGGTCACCAGGATGGATGCGTTGGTCAGCATGTGTTCATTCCACGGAGGAGACGGCAGGTTCAGCCGTCCTGACAAGTTGATCGAGGACTTCGGCCGGCGAGCCGGTCTGCACCACCCGGCCGGCTTCAAGACGGCACAGCCGGTCGCACTGCGCCACAGTACTGAGCCGGTGGGCCACGATGACGATGGTCTTGCGCCCCTGGAGCGCGGCAACCGACTTCATCACCTCGGCTTCGGTGGCCACGTCGAGCGCACTGGTGGCTTCGTCCAGCACCAGGATGGGAGGGTCATGGTAGAGCGCACGGGCGATGCCGATGCGCTGACGCTGGCCTCCCGACAGGCGCACGCCACGCTCGCCGACAAAGGTATGTACACCATCGGGCTGCGCGGCAACGAAAGCGTCGAGCTGCGCGAAGGTCAACGCACGCGCCACCGCTGCATCGTCGATCTGCGCGTCCGGAACCCCGAACGCCACGTTGCGACGCAGCGAGTCGTCGGTGAGGTAGATGGATTGCGGCACATAACCGATCTGGCTGCGCCAGCCGCGCAGGTCGTCGCGGATGTCGCAGCCATCGGCCTCGATGCGCCCGGCGTCCGGGGTAAGCAGGCCGAGCAGCATATCCACCAGCGTGCTCTTGCCGGAACCACTGCTGCCCACGATGCCCAGCGTCTCGCCGGCACGGATGTCCAGCGACAACCGGTCGAGCGCCGGCGCCGGCGCACCCGGATAGCAATAGCTCAGCGCGTCGATGCAGATGCCACGACTGAACCCGGCGCGGATAGCACCGACGGCGTCTGCCTCATCCGCAGCCCGTGGCCGGATAAGTTCGGCATGGAGCATGTCGATCACAGGCAGGCCATAACGCAGGCCGTGCAGCGCGGTCAGCACCCGGTTCATCGAAGGCATCAGGCGGAAGGCGGCCGCAGCGAACAGACCTACCACCGGCACGATGTCGGCCAGCGCGCGCTCGCGCCAGATCATGCTGAGCACCAGCAGGGCCAAACCGCCGACCGCCAGCAGTTCCAGCCACAAACGCGGCATCTGCTGCAGCCCGGACTGCCGTCCGCCCACTTTCGCCACCGCAGCATTGTGCTGGTCGAACGCGGCGATGAAGGCGGCTTCGCGCCCGAACACGCGCACATCCTTCACCCCGCCCAGCCCCTGCTGGATCTGCTGCAGCTTGAGCCCCTCGTGGTGCTGGCGCAGTTGCCCCCAGCGAGCCACGCGCGAGCGGGTGAAGCGGTTGAAGACCCACGCCGCACCGCCGACAACCCCTCCCACCACCAGCGCACCCACCGGCTCGAACAGCAGCAGCAGGGTGCCGATGCCGGCAAGCACGCAGGCCTCGGCAACCAGCAACATGCCCGGCAGCAGCGCATGACTGCCGAACAGCGTCGCTTCGGTGGTGACGTTGCGGATCAGCTGCGCCGAGTTGTTCTGCACATGGAAGATGTAGGGCTCGGCCAGATAACGCGCAAACAGCTTGTGCGCCACCCGCGCCTGTGCGGCGAAGGCAAAGGCGGACTGGCGCCAGGCGAGAAAGGCAAGGAAAACGTTCTTGACCAGGTAGACCACGGCCAGCGCCGACACCGCCCACGCTACCAGCACCGCCTGCGGCGGCTCACCAAGCAGCCGGAGCACGCTGGCCACATGGGGGCCGCGCGCGGCCGGATCGTCCTGCATCAGCACCGCCATCGCCGGCACCACCAGGCCTACGCCCAGTGTTTCGAACGCCATGCCGACCAGCATGAGCAGGAACAGACCGCCCGCTGCCCGCCGCTGGTCGGGGTCGAGCACCGCGAACACCTTGCGTGCCACCCAAAACCGGGACACTGCGCCGCTCATTGCCGGCTCTCTTCCGGCAGGGCATCGCCCGCCTGCGCGCTCATGCGGCGCGCCTCGCTCTGCAACTCCTCGATCTCGGAGCGCAGGGTTTCGTACTCCTGCAGCTTCTGCTTCAGGTAACGCAGCGACACCCGTGCCTTTTCCTCGAATCCGGCGGGCGTCAGGAAATACATGTAGGCAAGCTTGTTGCGGCTGTTGCGGAAATTGCGCGCCTTGACCAGACCGCGCTCGATCAGCGCATTGAGGCAGAAATTGACCTTGCCCACGCTGATGCCCAATGTCTGCGCGAGCTGTCGTTGCGACAGTTCGGGATTCGCTTCCAGCAGTTTCAGCAGGCGGTATCGGGTCTGTTCGTCGAGCATTGTGCGTTCATTGATTGAACGCGCGAATTACACACGGAGTGAGCACCACTGTCAATTCTGCCGACATCCGGCTGATATGCTCGCGCTCTCATGGCGCAAAAGCTCTACACGCTGATCTGGCTGCTCGGCCTGCCCTTCGCGCTGCTGCGCACGCTGCTGCGCGGCTGGCGCGAGCACGGTTACCGTGAGGACATCGCGGGACGGCTGGGCCTGGGCCGACATCCGGACAGGCGACCGACCATCTGGCTGCACGCCGTATCGGTCGGCGAAACGCGCGCCGCAGCGCCACTGCTGGCCGCGCT
>DATCUL010000207.1:0-10006 GCA_036567405.1 Methyloversatilis sp.
GCAGTGCCAGCGCGAAGGCGTGGTCGATTTCGCCGAACTGCTGCTGCGCTGCTACGAACTGCTGACGCGCAACGAGCCGATACGCGCGCACTACCAGCGCCGTTTCCGCCACATCCTGGTCGACGAGTTCCAGGACACCAACGTGCTGCAGTACCGCTGGCTCAAGCTGCTGGCCGGGCTGGGCACCGACACGCAGGCGGCAGTGATGGCGGTCGGCGACGACGACCAGAGCATCTACCGCTTCCGCGGTGCCGAGGTCGGCAACATGCGCGACTTCGAGCGCGAGTTCCATGTCGGCAACGTGATCCGGCTGGAACAGAACTACCGCTCGCATGGCAACATCCTCGACGCGGCCAATGCCGTCATCAAGCGCAACACCGGCCGCCTGGGCAAGAACTTGTGGACCGAGGCCGGCAGCGGCGAACCGCTGCGCGTATACGAGGCGTTCAACGACATCGAGGAAGCGCGCTGGGTGGTCGAGGAGGTCAAGGCGCTGATCGCCGATGGTGCGGCGCGTTCCGACATCGCGCTGCTCTACCGCAGCAACGCCCAGTCGCGCGTGCTCGAGCACGCGCTGTTCTCGGCCGGCATCCCCTACCGCGTCTATGGCGGCCTGCGCTTCTTCGAACGGCAGGAGGTCAAGCACGCGCTGGCCTACATGAGGCTGATCGCCAACCCGCACGACGACACGGCGTTCACCCGCGTGGTCAATTTCCCGACGCGCGGCATTGGTGCCCGTTCGCTGGAACAGTTGCAGGATGCGGCCCGGGCACACGGCACCAGCCTGTATGGCGCGCTGAACTTCCTGACCGGCAAGGCGGCACAGTCGGTCGGCCATTTCATCGATCTGGTCGATCAGCTGCGCTTCGCCTGCGAAGGCCTGAAGCTGCCGGAAATGGTGGAACAGGTACTCGAACTCTCGGGCCTGCGCGCGCATTACAAGAGCGAGAAGGAAGGGCAGGAGCGCATCGCCAACCTCGACGAAATCATCAACGCGGCCGCCAACTTCATTGCCGAGGAAGGTTATGCGCAGGTCGCAGCGGAAGACGAAAGTGTGCCGCCCGACCCGCTGTCCGCCTTCCTGTCGCATGCCTCGCTGGAGGCGGGCGAGCATCAGGCGGATGCCGGCCAGTCGGCGGTCCAGCTGATGACAGTGCATTCGGCCAAGGGTCTGGAATTCGACGCGGTATTCCTCGGCGGCCTCGAGGAGGGTCTGTTTCCGCACGAGAACTCGGTGCTCGAGCGCGACGGACTGGAGGAGGAACGCCGGCTGATGTACGTCGCGATCACCCGCGCACGCAAGCGGCTCTATCTGTCGTTTGCGCAGTCGCGCATGCTGCATGGCCAGACCCGCTACAACCTGCGCAGCCGCTTTTTCGACGAGATCCCGGCCGAACTGATGAAATGGCTGACACCGCCTGCATCGGCCAAGGGTTACGGCAGTTTCGGCAGCTACGGCGCCAGTTCCCAGGAGCGGGTGGCCAGCGCGAATCCGCGCGCCTTCGGCAGCGGGCGCAAGACGGCTGCGACCGACGACGGCGGTTTCCGCGTCGGCCAGCAGGTGAGCCACGCCAAGTTCGGAGCCGGGGTCATCGTCAACGCGGAGGGTTCGGGGTCGGATGCGCGGGTTCAGGTCAATTTCGGCCGTGAAGGCGTCAAGTGGCTGGCGCTTTCGGTGGCCAAGCTGAGTGCCGCCTGACATGAAGATCCGCGTGTGCATACTGCTGACTGGCCTGCTCGGCACGATTGCAGCCGATGCGCACGGCGCGGACGAGTGGCGCACTGCGCACCTGCGCGGCGAATGCGCTGCCGCGCTGGCCGACGTACGTGCGGCGGCGGAAGCCAACGATGCTGAAGCGCTGCTGCAGATGTCGGACTGGCATTTCTTCGGCACCTGTCTGGAGAAGGACGACCAGGCGTCGGCACGCTACGCGCTGCAGGCGGCGCAGACCGGACTTGCACGTGCCCAGGTCGTGGCCGGCCAGATCAATGCGCGCGGCCTCGGCGTCGAACGCAACGATGCTGAAGCGCGCCGCTGGTTCACGCTGGCGGCGGAAGCCGGTGATGCCGAAGCCATGCTGCTGCTGGCACGTCACATCGAAGCCGAGACCGGCAACCCGCTGTCGGCCGACCTGGCACTGGCCTGGGCCAGCCGGGCGGCGGAGAAGGGCTACGCGCCCGCCTACGTCCATCTGGCGTCTCTATACAGCGGCGGCGGCGCACAGACCGACTATGAAAAGGCGGCCCAATGGCTCAACCGTGCGATCGAGTCCGGCTACAAGGACAATTCGGTGTGGGTGGCCTATTCGTGGGCCTGCCTGAATCTCGGGCGCTACGATGACGTGCTCCAGGCGGCACAGCGCGTGCCGAAGACAGCGCCCGAATTCAAGGCGGCACAGATCAACATTGCGCATGCGTTGGTGCTTAACGGCCAGGTGGGCAACGCGCGCGAGCTGTATGCGGCGAACCTGGCATTGCGTGGTCAGGCGGAGTTCCGCCGCATCCTGCGTGACGACTTCGCGGAACTGCGCCGGTCCGGCCGCACCCATCCCGGCATGACGCGCATCGAACACCTGTTCCTGGACGCCCCACCCGGCAAATAGACAGCAAGTGGCAGCGGGGCAATTGTATCGGGCCGTGTTACATCCGGTGCCGGTGCATGACGCTGCGCTAGAATACTCGTTCGCCCGTACCAGCGAGCTGTCATGCGCATCCCCTATCTGCTGGCCGCTACCGTTGTCGTCCTTGTTGCCGCCGGGCTCGGCTGGCTGATGCAGGCTGACGTGCCGGTACGCGAGGGTGGACGGCCCTTGCGTGCGCTGTATGCCATCGAGCCTCCGTTCGCATTCATCGACCGCAACGGGCGGGTGACCGGCGAGGCACCGGAGGTGCTGCGCGTACTGGCCTACCGTGCCGGACTGGGCGACGTCGAGTTCGTGCACGCCGAGTTCGGCCAGCTGATGCACGAACTGGCGTCCGGACGCGGTGACGTCATCGCCAGCGGGCTGTTCGTGACCTCCGAGCGTGCGTTGCGTCTGCGCTTCACGCGCCCCAGCGCGCAGGTTGGCACCGGCTTGCTGGTCGCAAAAGGCAACCCGATGCAGTTGCACAGCCTGGAGGACGTCGCCGCGCGGTCCGACGCCCAGCTGGCCGTGGTCGATGGCGCGGTGGAGCAGGTGCAGGCCAGCCGCGCCGGCGTGCCGGCGGCGCGCATCCAATTGCACGGCGATGCTGCGAGCGCCGTGGTGGCGGTGATCGAAGGTCGTGCCGACGCATTTGCGCTGTCCGACGTGTCGCTGCACTACATGATGGCCAATTCAGGCTTCACTGGCGTCGAGCTGGCGGTGCCGTTCGCGCTGCCGCAACGCGACGGACATCCCGATGCCGGCAGGCCCGCGTTCGCGGTGCGCCCCGAAGACGAGGCGCTGGCGCGTCGCCTCGATCAGGCGATGGCCGGTTATCTGGGCACTGCGGAGCACAGGGCGCTGGTTGCGCCCTTCGGATTCGGCGCCGACAACATTTCGCCTGCAGTGGGTGCGCGGTGAATGCGCCGCCCCTGACCCGAACGAATGCGCGGCCGTCCTGGCGGCGGTTGTTCTCGCCATCGTTACTCGGCCTGTGCTTCGTGCTGTGTGCGTGCATGGCATTGATGGCGCTGGCGCACTGGCGCTGGGACGAAAGCCTGCGCGCCGTGCTGGCCGCGCGCGACAATCTGGCGCAATCGCGGCGTTTCGCCTTGCTGGCCCAGCTCAATACCGAACGCCTGCTCGCCGGCGACAACACCTTGCCGCGCACGCTGGTGATTGCCGATCTCGACCGCGCACTGACCAGCGCACGCGATCTCGGGCAGGGGCGGGGATCGATGGCCGGGTTTTCCATCCGTGTGCCGGTGACTGGCGAACTCGCGGCAGCCACCGAAGGCTATCTGGCGGCGCTGACGCAGGCGCGCGCCATCATGGAGCGGCAGCTCGGCGGTTTCGAGGCGGGCGGCGGCGCGCTGCGTCTTGCACAGCGCACCATCGACGTGCGCGCCGTGGCGGTCGAGGCTGCGCTGCTGAATCATCTCGCGGAGCGACGCACGTTGCTGCGCCGGCACGACATGGTGACGCTCGCCATGGTCGGCCTGCTCGGTTTGCTGGTGATGAGTTATCTGTATCTCGCCCACCGGCGTCGCGATGCGGCGGTGGATGCCCTGATCGACAGCGAATCGCGCCTGCGCGCCTTCGCCGAGAGTCTGCCCGAGGCCGCATTCATGCTGGATCGGGAAGGTCGCTGCATCGAGGCCTACGGCAGCCGGCAGAGCCTGTTTGCGGCGCCGGTCGAGACGCCCGCGGGGCGCATGCTGGACGATGTCTTTTCGGCTGAGCTCAGCAGCCGTTTTCTCGCAGTGGTCCGCCAGGCGCTGAACAGCCAGGCAACCCAGTCCTGCGAATACGAACTGGAAATCGACGGCTGTGCTTTCATGTTCGAATCGCGGGTGTCTCCGGTACCCGGTACCGACCGCGTTGTCTGGCTGGCCTGGGACGTGACGGCGCGACGCCGCGCGGAGGCGCATGTTCGGGCGTTGAGCCGGCTCTACAACTTCCTGAGCCAGGTCAATCAGACCATCGTGTGGGCAGCCAACGAGAATGACCTGTTCCAGCGCATCTGCCGCGTCGCCATCGAGTTCGGCGGCTACCGCTGCGCCTGGCTGATATCCGGTGATCCGATTGGGGCCGAACCGGTCCTGCGCGCCGGTGTCGGCGTTCCGCCAACCGGACGGGCGCTGGCCGACTGCGTGAAGTCTGCGGACGGCAAGGCACTGACGTACCGCGTCATGCAGACCGGCGCACTGCTCCGGTTGCGCGTGCGCGACGGCGACGAAGTCTGGACCCGGCTGGCGAAGGCGACCGGGTGCTCCGCTTATGTCGGTCTGCCGATCCGACTCGACGATCAGGTGGTGGCCGTGTTCGCCATGCTGGCAGACGACGTCGATCCGGACGATCCGGATGAAGGCAGGTTGTTTGACGAAGTGGCGCTCGATCTGTCCTTTGCCATGCGACGCCTGCGTGGCGAAGCGGAGCGGGCGCGTGCGGAACAGGCTGAACGGCTGCTGGCGGCAGCCCTGCGCAGCACGCGCGACGGTGTCGTGGTGAGCGGGCTCGATGGCGTCATCGTGTCGGTGAACAAGGCTTTCTGCGACCTCAGCCGGCACGCCGAAGGCGAGTGGATCGGCCGGCGGCTGTCCGATCTGCTCTCGATTGCCGGTGCGCCGTCTGCATTCGAGGCCATCTCAGGCGCGCTCGAACGGGATGGGTTCTGGCAGGGGGAGGTTGCCGTCAGGCAGTTCGACGGCGAGCACCGCGATGTCTGGCTGTCATACGGCACGGTGCACGACAACGATGGTCGTGCGACGCACCGCGTGGCGGTGCTGACGGATATCACCCGCATCCGGCGTACCGAGGAGATGCTGCAGCATCTGGCGCAGTACGATCCGCTGACCGACCTGCCGAACCGGGCACTGATGCATGCCCGGCTGACGCATGCGCTGGACGTTGCGGCGCGACAGCACACGCAGGTGGCGGTCATGCTGCTCGATCTGGACAATTTCAAGACGATCAATGACGGGCTCGGCCACGCTGCCGGCGACGAGGTGCTGTCTGAGGTCGCGCTGCGCCTGCGCAGCCGCCTGCGCGCTCAGGACGCGCTGGGTCGTCAGGGCGGCGATGAATTCATGCTGGTGCTCGAAGGACTGTCACATCCGAACGACGCGGCGCTGGTCGCCCAGGACATGTTCGATTGCCTGTCGCCGCCAGTCAGCCTGACCACGGGCCAGGACATCTACGTGCAGGCCAGCATCGGCATCGCGATCTACCCGGAGAACGGCGACCGGGCCGAAGACCTGATGCGCGATGCGGATGCGGCGATGTATCAGGCCAAGCGGACCGGCCGCAATGCCATGCGTTTCTACACTGACCTGCTGACTGTCGAGGCGACACAGCGTCTGTCACTGGAAACGCGGCTGCGTCGCGCGCTCGAGAACGATGCGTTCGAGTTGCGCTATCAACCGCTGGTCAGTGTGCTAGACAACCGCCTGATCGGCGCCGAAGTGCTGGTCCGCCTGGTCGATGGCGGGCCCACGGCGCCGGGGCCGACGGAATTCATACCCATCATGGAGAACAACGGCCTGATCGTTCAGCTTGGTAACCGGGTGCGCGAACAGGCCTGCCGGCAGGGACGGGCCTGGATCGATGCCGGACTGCAGCCGGGCACGCTGGCGGTCAATCTGTCGGTGACGGAAATACGCCGTGGCGGGCTTGATCAGCGGATCGAACGCATGCTCGAGGAAACAGGTTTTCCGGCCGCTGCGCTGGAACTGGAAATGACCGAATCCAGCCTGATGGATCAGGGCGAGCATGCCCAGCTGTTCCTCGCCGGACTGAAGCGGCTCGGACTGCGCCTGTCGATCGACGATTTCGGGACAGGCTACTCGTCGCTGTCCTACCTGAAGCGGCTGCCGGTCGACAAGCTCAAGATCGATCGCAGCTTCATCCGCGACATTCCGGCCGACAGCGGCGACATGGAACTGGCGTCCACCATCGTTGCGCTCGGGCACATCCTCGGGCTGACCGTGCTGGCCGAGGGTGTCGAAACCCAGGCGCAGCTCGACGCGCTGCGCGAGCGTGGCTGCGATGCCTACCAGGGCTATCTGTACAGCGCGCCGCTGACAGCGGCCGAGTTCGAGAGATGCTTCCTGCGGCAGGCATAGCGGCGGCGTTCTAGCTGCCTCTGCGCAGTGGTGCGGTCAGATCGCCCGAACAGTTGAGGTACTGCCCGGTCACGTCGCGCGATGCCGGTCCGGTAAAGCCGATCTCCAGATCGCCGCCGACGTTGCCGAGCACCAGCGTGCCGCCGAAGAACAGGAAGTTGCGCATCAGCGTGGCCCAGTCCAGCCGGTTGTCGGCGTCGAAGCCGGGCAGCGTGAGCCGGCCGTCCTGCGGCACCAGCAGCACCGCCGGCCTGAATTCACCGATTTCCAGCCGGGCGAGTACCGGCAGCGCCGGGGCGCCGGCGGGCGGTTGTACCTCGATGCGCGCCACGATGTCTGCGCCAACCCGCTCGCGCATGATGCGGATGTCCCAGCCCGAGACGCTGACCGCGCCGCCGCAGGCACGCGGCCAGCCGCCCTGAAGTTCGATCAGGCTGCGATAGACGTCGGCCGCCGCTGCCGGCAGGGCGAGCAGGCACAGCATGGCGGCAAGGAATGAGCGGGGCATGGGCGACAGACAACGGTCCGATGCGGTGGTTCGCTGTCAGTCCGGTGTCAGCGACCTTCCAGCAGGTCGTACAGGGCGACGAATTCCTGTGCCAGCTTGTGCGTCGGCGCGAAATGGATCAGGGGCTGGGCCGCTTCATGCGATTCCTTGACCTTGACCGACGACGACAGCGTGGCGTCGAGCACAGGCAGCCCTTCGTCGCGCAACTCCTGTACCACGCGTACCGGCAGGCTGGAGCGCGCCTGGAACTGGTTGACCACGATGCCTTCGAGTTTCAGCGACTCGTTGTGGTCGGAGCGGATTTCCTCGATGTTGTCGATCAGCGTGTACAGCGCCTTGCGCGAGAAATCGTCGCAGTCGAACGGGATCAGCACCGATTCGGCCGCGATCAGCGCGCAGCGCGAGTAGAAGTTCAGCGCCGGCGGCGTGTCGATGTAGATGTTGTCGAACTGGTCGAGCGCTTCCAGCGCCTCGCGCAGCTTGTAGATCTTGTAGCGCGATTCGAGCTTGCCTTCGAGCTCCGCCAGCTGCGGGCTGGCGGTCATGATGGACAGACCAGGATGGCCGGTTTCGGTGATGAATTCCGCGGTGTCGCGCGGCGTCAGCTTGAAGTTCAGTATCTGGTCGAAGAAGTCCGCTGCACCCAGTTCCACCTGATCGGCGCGTTCGCCCAGCAGGTAATGGCTGGAATTGCACTGCGTGTCGAGGTCGATCACCAGTGTCCGTTTGCCGCGCGCGGCGCTGATGGCGGCAAGATTGCAGGTGATGGTGGATTTGCCGACGCCACCTTTCTGATTGAACACGACGCGACGCATGGCGGACTCCGGGGTGGGTGTTCAGGATGCAGGATGACGCATTCTGCCAAATCCTTCGGTGCAGTGCACAATGCTCTGTGCCGGTAGAATCCGGCGCAATGTCCTTACTGGCGGAGTGATCATGACGGATTTCGCTGTACGCCTGCATCGCGCCGGCGGTCCGGAGGTGATGCAGTACGAGGCGGTCGATGTGCCGGCGCCTGCGCCGGGTGAGGCGCGCGTGCGCCAGCACGCCGTCGGCGTCAATTTCATCGACATCTACCAGCGCTCCGGGCTGTACTCCATCCCTCTGCCCGGCGGACTGGGTCAGGAAGCGGCCGGTGTGGTCGAGGCAGTCGGTGCCGGCGTCACCGGCCTCGCGCCCGGTGACCGCGTCGCCTACGCCGGCGGTGTGCCCGGCGCTTACGCACAGGTACGCAACATGCCGGCCGACCGGCTGGTCCGGCTGCCGGAGGGCATCGATTTCGAAACCGCGGCGGCGCTGATGCTGAAGGGGCTGACCGTGCAGTACCTGCTGCGCCGCACCTGCCGGGTCGAGCCGGGCGATGCCGTGCTGATCCACGCCGCGGCCGGCGGCGTCGGACTGATCGCCTGCCAGTGGGCGCGTGCGCTGGGCGCGACCGTGATCGGCACCGTCAGCACGCCGGACAAGGCGGCGCTGGCGCAGGCCAACGGCTGCGAGCATGTGCTGACCGGTCTGGCGCCGGCCGATCTGCCGGCGCAGGTGCGCGCGCTGACCGGTGGCCGTGGCGTGCGGGTGGTCTACGACGGAATCGGGCGCGATACCTTCATGGCGTCGCTCGACTGCCTGGCGCCGCTCGGCATGATGGTCAGCTTCGGCAACGCGTCCGGGCCGGTGGCGCCATTCGAGCCGGGTCTGCTGGCGCAGAAGGGCTCGCTCTTCCTGACCCGGCCGTCGCTGTTCCACTACACCGCTCAGCGTGCCGACCTGCTGGCGATGGCCGACGAACTGTTCGCCCGCGTCCTCGACGGCACCGTACGTGTCACCGTCAGCCACCGCCATGCGTTGTCCGAGTGTGCCCGCGCGCACGAGGAACTCGCTGCGCGCAGGACCACGGGTTCCACCATCCTGTTGCCGAACTGAATTCCGTCTGCCGGCCGGCAGACACACCCTCCGGAGCGTTTTCGATGAAGTTTCTGTTGTCGCTGCTTGCCTGCTGCTGCATGCTCTCGACCGCCGTGGCGCAAACGCCGGCGCAAGCCGCTTTTCTCAAGGCGGAAACCCGCCGGGTGGAAGACCTGTTCGTGCGCCGGGTCATGGACATCACCCGGCTGCCCGAGCGCCAGGTCCGTGCGGCGATGCCGGCGCAGGGGCGAATCACCGATCCGGCGGCGCGTGTGGTGGCCGCGATCGAACAGCAGCGTGGGCAGCCGCTGACGGACGAGCAGAAGCTGGCCATCGCGCAGGCGGACGAAGAACGTCGCAGTGCGCTGGTCGCAGTGCGGGAAGCGGCGAAGAACCGCTGATCAATACAGGGCACGGCAGCTCGGGGGGAGAGCGATATGGGTTCGAAGGTGTGCGCCATCGTCGGCATGGGTACCGGGGTAGGTGCGGCAGTCGCGCGACGCTTCGGGGCCGAGGGCTACTGCGTGGCGATGATTTCGCGCAATGCCGGCAAGCTGGAGCGTTACGAGCATGAACTCGCCGCACGTGGCGTGACGGCGCAGGGCTTCGTGGCCGATGCCGGCAGTGACGAATCCATCGTGTCGGCGATCGAGGTGATGCGGCAGGCCATGCCGCCACCCGAAGTGCTGGTTTTCAATGCGTCGGTGCCGCGGGAAGGCGCGCCGTCCGTGCTCGACCCGGAGGCGCTTGCGGCCGATCTGCGCATCGGCGTGCTCGGCGCGTTGATCGCCGCGCGCGCCGTGCTGCCGGCGATGCGTGCGTCCGGCCAGGGCAGCATCCTGTTTACC